>CAIRND010000625.1 GCA_903879825.1 uncultured Geobacteraceae bacterium | reverse complement strand
CGGACTGTGCGTCAACGTTCGGCCAAGGATTTTTGGTTTTGCCGTGCTCAGTGAGAACGCCCGGAGCAACTTCAAAGATCATGGCGATAACTTTGAATAGTGGGTAGTCTTTGAGGCCTTCCGTATTTTGGCAGAACTCACGCTGTGATGTATAGCGGGGATCTGTTTTACGGAGAACTGCGTGACCATAACCAGGAATAACCTGACCAGCGTTAAGAGTATCCCAGAGAGCAGCTTTGATCAGTTCTGCAGTAGGCTCTACATCTTTGCAGTATTTTTCCTGGAACTTAAGAGTCCAGTCAAGAACTTCCTGATTGGCAAGACCGTGCAGCGGACCGGCAAGACCGTTCAGGCCTGCAGAGTATGCATAATACGGATCGGACAGAGCCGAGTGGACCAAGTGAGTGGTATGTGCCGAAACGTTACCGGACTCATGATCGGAGTGCAGAATGAAGTACATACGTGCAACATCTTTGTACTCTTCACTCTGGCCGATCATATGGGCAAAGTTGGCGCCCATGTCGAGGGTTGGATCGATAGCGATCTGAACGTCGTTACGATATTTCAGGTTGTAGATGAAGGCGGCGATAATCGGGATACGGGCAACGATATCGCTGGCATCTTCGTAGACAGATTCCCAGGCGATCATTTTGTTGAATTTGCCTGAGTTATAGAAAGCAGCAAACTTGGAGTCTTTCTGCAGTACAAGCATGGCAACGGAGAGCATTACCATCGGATGGCTGTCACGCGGAAGAGCGCGAAGAGCATCAAATACGTACTGTGGAACAATCTGACGGGTTTTCCACTCTGCAACAACTTCAGTAACCTGATCATCAGTCGGAACGTCTCCTGTAAGAAGCATGTACCAGAAGGACTCAACGGTTGGATACGCGGAACCAGGAGCCTTTGGCAGCGCTGCAAAAGTCTCTGGGATGGTCTTGCCGCGGAAGCGTATACCTTCTTGCGGATCCAGATAGGAGATATCTGTTACGAGTGAACGGATATCACGGGCACCACCGATACACTGATCGATGGTTACTTTGTCGATAACAACCTGACCAAATTCTTTGACGAGCTTGGCGGTACGGGGACGGTGTTCCTCGATCTTCAGCTTGAGCGTGTCTTTCAGGGCCATTGTTTTACTCTCCTTTTCGTGGTGTGGGGTTAAACCCGGATAAAATACTTTTTTACATTCCTCACATCAAATCCATCAGTAATACGGGGAGAAACTGGACTCTTTTTTAGCATACTGTATACAATTTATTTTTGCTGTTATACTCGACCGTATACGGAAAATGCAACAAAAATTTTGTTATATGAAATCAGCTAAGAATTACCAGCTCGTCACTCGAGTGAGTAAGGCGTTTAAGCCCTTCATTACTCAAATAAAAGGTGTTCTCGATGCCAATCGCACCTTCACCGGGAAAGACCACTTTTGGTTCAAAAGCGAAGACCATCCCTACTTCAAGTGACATGTGATTAAAGCCTCGTGCAATAAGCGGATATTCGTCTATTTCAACACCAAGTCCATGTCCTACAAAAGAGACCTGCGACCCCTTTGATCCCATAAAACTATCGGAATAACCCATTTCAACTGCACGTCGTACACTGATGTCATACAATTCTCCCCAACTCATTCCCACCACCGCAACCCCCATCATTAGGGTCTGAATCTCAATCATGTCGTCATATGCTCTCCGCAACTTGTCTGCTACCTCTCCAATAGAAAACACTCTCGTTTGATCGCTCAAATACCCATCGACACACCCGGCAAAATCAATAATGATCGGTTCATGGGGTTCAATCAGCTTCAAGCCAGCACCCTGACCAAAAGAAGGGTTGAGTCCCATCCCTCCAAGTGGTGTATCCGAATAAGCCGGAACGGCGCTGTCGGTTCCGGAGAATATCTGGCCATAACAGATGTCAGAATTAAACCCCCGCATACGAATCAACCCCTGATGACCATCCTTACGGGCTGCATATTCGAGCTCAGCGGCTACGTCCAGATCAGTCATGCCGACGCGGATAATTTCTTTGGCACGGCGATAGACACGATCGACCTGATCAGCAGCATCCTTCAAAAGGTGAATTTCATAATGCGACTTGATCATCCGTACTTTGCGAATTAATGGAGTTGCATCACAAAAACCGGCATTCGGGTAGAGCGAACGATATCGTTCAAAAAAGTTTACCGGGAGAACGTCCAGCTCAAGGCCGATACGCTTTGGCGTGGGATAGCCATACTGAACTAATAAAGCGGGAATATCTTTCATCGAACTAAAGGGAATCACCTCCTTAAGACCTGACTCCATGCGGGCCCGCCCCGCTTCCTTACGGACCATGAAGAGTGGTTGGCCGGATGCCGGTACGTACAGGTTCCCACTCTGAACCGTGCCGGTAAAGTAAAAGAGATCGGCATTCTGAACAATAATGACGGCATCCAGTGATTCCGTCGCCATATAGTCCTGAAGTTTTTTGCAGCGGTATTCAAGTTCGGTTGCTGGTGTCAAACGCATCCACTTCTCCCGTTTTGTTAAAGTCTGATTGATAGTTTCACACGTATTTCGCCGTCTCAATGAATGTATACGACGTTCGTTTGGCGCGAGTGTGTGAAGTATAAACAAGTTATTGCAGGATGCAAGTAATGCCAAAAATAAATTGATTTGCCGATTACCCAGCAAACGGTTGACCGGATAGCTCAAATTGACTAGTATCGTCCGCCCGACTCTCAATTAGTCGATACCATCTCTCTTTACGGCGGTACAATTATTCATGCATGTATATCCTTATACCATAACGATTTCTTCCGAAAAAGGGGGCGTCGGCAAGACAACCCTTGCAACCAATCTTGCAATTTATCTAAAAGCGATGCGCGAGGATCTACCGGTTACAATCCTGTCTTTTGACAACCATTTCACGATTGACAAAATGTTTGAGCTGCAAAAAAGAGAAGACGATACTCCTGATGTTCATGCCCTGCTTATGGGGGCTAAAGCTTCCGAGGTTGTACAGGTCGGTCAGTATGGCGTTGGCTACATCCGTTCCTCGACTGAACTGGGTGATATTCATGAACGCTTCAAAGGACCAATGACCCTGACACGAATGTTGGCTGAGTCTGGAATATCCGGCGTTGTCATTATTGATACGCGACCGGATCTTAATATTCTTACCCAGAATGCCCTCTATGCAGCCGACCGGGTACTGATCCCTGTTAAGGACTTACCCAGTCTTGAAAATTGCAAAAACATCTTCGCTCTTTTCGACCAGCGTGGCATCGACAAAAAATCGCTGGCGCTGATTCCCTGCCTGATCGATTCACGCATTAAATTTGATGGGATATTCAAGGATCAAAAAACACTTCTGCGTGCAATTGCCGTAAATCGTGGCTATCGTTGTCTTGATTCATATATTTCAAAAAGTCCAAAAGTAGAGAGCCTGAATACAAACCCTGACGGAAAAATTTATCCGATTCTGACCCATGCACGTGGCACTGAAGTTCATAGCCAGTTTATGGAAATTACCCGCGACCTTTTAAGAAGTGTAGATGCTACCAAGGAAACACGAGCATGCCTCTATCACACGTGGTTATTAGAAAAGGAGGCTGGTAAGAAGGAATCCTATCTGGCACGCCTTGAGGGTCTGGCAGAGCGCTGCCTGATCTGTGGTGCACTGTTTACGGAACATCCTGAAGACCGCAGCTTCTATTTTGAAACGTCTGACCGCTCGGCCCGTGGATTTCTTCACGGTAATTGCGTCAGCAACATGCTCTGTTCGGCTCTCTATGGCCTGCAGGAAAACGACGCAACCTTTGATTCGGCACGAGCGCTTGTAGCCGAGAAGATTACCCGATCAGTATCACTGTTGTTACCACGGATAGGCTTTGAAGCAAGTCGTCTTGATTATCGCCAGTTCAGTATGGTGGGTGAACAATTACTACAGAAGAATGTGGAAATGCCAGGGTTTGATGCGGGGGAGTTTAACGGCGTTCATAACCGCCTCTATTTACTTCTAAACGAGGCTCTTGCTGGTTTTGAGGGGGCATTGCGAAAAGAAAGCTGGCTGTCAGTTTATCCGGTAGATCCTGCCAATCCGGAAGCTGTTCTTCATGAAGATGCGTATAAAATTATCCACCGTCTACAGAAGCTGTTTGCTGAAGTGGTCAGACAGGCTATTTGACCAGCTGTGACGCTGGTACTAACACCACTCTCTTTCCGGCTAGACCGGGGAGAGCTGCCGTAAGTGCTGAAATTGTTGCCGGATGCGGGTGGCAGATCGCAATTGCTGATCCATTTTTTTTAGCCAACCTGACAGCCTGATTGAGCTGGCCAAGTATGTATCCGCGCTCCAGTTCGTTATCAAGAAACACATTCCGACGTGCGGACCTGATGCCGTGTCGCTGCGCCACCTTCAAACCGGTACTGGCCGGTGACGTGACACTGTCGATAAAAAAGAGATTATTCTTCTTTAGAACCTGTAGTACCGACGTCATCTTGTCCTCATGCTCGGTAAATTCAGAACCCATATGATTATTTGCTCCGACCGCTCCGGGAAAGTTTTGCACAAAACCGGAAACCCGCTCTTCCAGCTCACCCGCTTCCATAGCTACAAGCAGACCATTAGTTTCCAGATGACGTGTCGGCCATCCCTGTGACTGCATAGGGATATGGATCATCGTTTCAATCTTATGTGTGGCAGCAAATGCCGCGACATCCTTATCTGCGCGCAGCCCCGGAATTATCGCAAACGTCAGTGGAACTTTGATTGCGCTCAAAGAACGGGCTTCTGACATGCTGCTCCCCATGTCGTCGATAATAATTGCCAGGCGTGCAGGTGACCCGCCACCATGGTCCGGCTCTTCATTTTCAGGAAGTGTCGTTTCAGACGGATAGTTGTTTTTTTCTTTGCGTGGCAGTGGAGGAACAATTGGTGAAACGGTCGTGTGCGGAAGTGATGACAAAGCCGGCAGAACAGGTTTTACGAGAGCTGGTTCTGCTTTATGTGCCGATTCGATTATTTTTTTAGAAGGGGAAAACAGGAAATATCCGGCGCACGCCACAAGTATAAGAATTGTAACGACAAGCGCTGCAACACGAGATCCGGAAGTTTTTTTTCGAAATCTATTTTTGTTATAAACGGACATGATCGACTGAAACCCTCTGTGTTGGGGCGCCGCTTACGGAGCGCTTTACAGCAATATCAGGCATTGAAGCCAATATAAAGCCGGGCGCTGCAAGCAACACCCGGCTCTGTTTCAAAACAGACAGGTTCTTTCTTTACTTTTCGTTACCCATTGACTTGATAAGTTCCCATCCTTTAAGCAAGTCAAGTGCTCTTAGAACCTGATAGTCAACTTTTAGATTTTCTGCCAAGGTTGACGGTGCTTTCTCAGTCTTTTCTGCTTTATCATCCTTCTTTTCGCTTTTTTTCTCATCTTTTTTAGCATCGCCGGAAACGGGCTTCTCTTCACTTTCAAAATGGTTTTCAAGATCTTTTTCACGCAGGTGAAGGGCATCCTTTTTACCGGTTGCCTTAGGGAGCTCAACTGCCTCTACAATAATATCAGGTGTTATCCCTTTCGCCTGAATCGAACGCCCATTAGGCGTGTAATAGCGAGCAGTTGTTAAGCGGAGTCCCGAATCATCTGATAGCGGTATAATCGTCTGGACCGAACCCTTACCAAAACTTTGGGTTCCCATGATAATAGCGCGTTTATGATCTTGCAGGGCCCCGGCTACAATCTCTGAGGCACTGGCGCTGCCACCGTTTATAACGACTACGACTGGATAGTTTGGCTCTTTGCCACCTTTTCGAGCGGTGAACTGCATTTTAGAGTCTTTTTCACGCCCTTCGGTATAGACAATCATCTTGCCATCAGCAACAAAATGATCAGATACTTTAACCGCCTGATCAAGTAACCCACCGGGATCATTGCGCATATCAAGTACCAAACCCTTGAGTTCCGCTTTATATTCTTCCTTCATGGCTTTAAGGGCTTTAGACAGATCATCATCGGTTTTTTCCTGGAACTGGGCAATACGTACATAACCGTAGCCGCCTTCCATCAGGTGGAACTTAACGCTCTTAACCTGAATGATATCTCTGACGAGAGGAAATTCCTTCGGTTTATCAAAACCCTCACGCATGATGGTCAGAGTGACCTTAGAACCTTTCAGGCCCCGCATGCGCTTGACGGCGTCATTTATATTCAAATCTTTGGTGAATTTTTCGTCAATTTTAAGAATCATGTCACCAGCTTTAATTCCGGCTTTAAATGCAGGTGTGTCCTCAATTGGTGAAATAACGGTCAGCACTCCATCTTTGATGGATATTTCAATACCTAACCCACCAAATGCACCTTTGGTATCAATTTTCATCTCTTTATAGGTATCGGGAGGCATAAAAGAGCTATGTGGGTCGAGCGACGTAAGCATGCCATTAATAGCACCATAGACCAGTTTCTTGGTGTCAACTTCTTCAACGTAGCTCTTCTTGATAATCGACATGACATCGGTAAAGAGCTCAATCGATTCGTAATCGCTCCCCTTCCCCTCTGCGGAACTATGGCGCTGGGAACTGAGTATAAAAACAAATAAAAATGCCACTACTATCGCAATCCCTGCAACTACCCTTGTTTTTTTACTGCCTGGTGCTCTCATTTGTTTCCTCCGGTTATAGTGATGCTACTCGAACTATTATCAACGAACCCATCCAGCCGGATCTACCGGTTTACCCTGATGGCGAATTTCAAAATACAAAATGCTTCCCTTGCTTGAATCTACATCACCAACAGAACCAATTGTCTGGTTCCGTGCCACCTCGGAGCCGACTTTTTTTGTAAGCCGCGAAGCATGGGCATACAGAGAAAAATAACCTCCGCCATGATCGACCACCATCATATTACCAAAACCCTTAAAATAATCAGCAAAAATAACTGTACCATCATAAATAGCTTTGATATCGGTTCCGGATGCGGCTGATATCGACAATCCTTTGCTAAAAGTGAACGAATTAAACTCCGGATGTTTATGTTTACCGTACGACTCTATAATTTCACCACGAACTGGCAGTGACATTCGCCCTTTTTGTGATCCAAATCCGCGATCCGGCACAGGTGGCAACTCGGCCAGCGGCTTCTGCTTTGTTCCGGGCTTTTCGTGACTGGAGGATAGCTTCCGTCGACTTAAAGCTTCCAGGCGGGAAATCATGGTCTGCAATCTGCCCGCATTAACCTGTAACTCTTTTAAAGACGCTTCATAACTCATGCGATCTTGACGAACCTTGCCGAGATACGCCGCTTTTTTACCTTTTTCAACCTCGATTTCATGCTTCTTTTGAACGATACCGGTCATAATGTGTTCTTTTTTTACCGCATCACGCTCCAGATCGGATTTAAGGCTCTTTAGTTGATCGATTTTCTGATTGTATTCGACAAAAATTTTCTTGTCGTTATCAAGAATAGATCTCATATAACGAATGTTTTCGGCAAGTTGGGGAAACGATTCTGCAGAAAAAAACATTCGTAGCGCACCAAGTTCACCAGCTTTGTACAATGACGACACGCGCCGTTCAATCTCCATTCGCTTGCGGCT
>CAIRND010000624.1 GCA_903879825.1 uncultured Geobacteraceae bacterium | reverse complement strand
TAATGATGGTGTCGCCTGGCCGGTCGGTATCGGTCACCCCTGCATCGGCTGCACCGAGCCGGATCTGCTCTTTAAAACCGCCATTGCCGACAAGGTCCAGATCCACGAGCCGACACCATTTGACAGCTATGCGCCGGTTGACCTGAAAAACAAGGGCAAAGGCCCTGATCCACTGACCACCGGTGTTATCGGGCTGGCTGCGGGCGCGGCTCTTGGAGTTGGTGTCATGATGGCGAGGAAACTCCCGGATGGGCCGGAGAAGGGGGATGACCATGGGAAAACCGAGTAGACGCCAGTTTTTTAAAATTATGGGTGCAACCGGAGCGGCACTTCTGGTCGGCCGTGGCGGAGCCTCCGCTTCCGAATCACATCAGGTTAATAATGATACGCTTGGTATGCTGTATGACGCCACCAAATGCGTTGGCTGCAAGGCCTGCATGTCAGCCTGCAAACGGGTTAACAGTGATTACGGCAGCCTCTCCTATGAAAAAGCGTCATTTGATACTGATGCCCTCTGGGACGCTCCCCAGGATCTGTCCGGCAGTACCCGCACCCTGATCAAGCTCTTTAAGGAGTCTGACAAGGAGTGGTCCTACGTCAAGTATTCCTGCATGCATTGTCAAAAACCGTCGTGCGTGTCGGTCTGTCCGGTCAGCGCTATGACCCGCGATGCGGCCAGCGGTACGGTGGATTATAATAAAGATGCCTGTATCGGCTGCCGCTACTGCCAGATAGCTTGTGCCTTCAATATCCCCAAGTTTCAGTGGGAAAAGGCTATTCCGCAGATCGTCAAGTGCGACCTGTGCAAAAATACCAACATGGTGAAGAAGGGCATCACCGCTTGTGCCGAGACCTGTCCGGTCGGGGCGATCATGTTCGGTAAACGTAAAGATCTGCTGGTGGAAGCGAAAAAACGGCTACAGGAACACCCGGAAAGATACAACAAACATATCTATGGCGAACATGAGGTGGGTGGAACAAATCACCTCTACCTGTCTGCGATGGCGTTCAATAAACTTGGACTGCCGATCCTTAAGGAAGAGGCTCCTGCCGAGTTCTCCGAGAAAATACAGCACACGATTTACAAGGGTTTTATCGCACCGGTGGCGCTGTACAGCACACTCTGCTTTGTTGCAGTCAAAAATATGAAGCGGCAGAAAACGGAAGAGAATCGGGATGGGGAGGAGCATAAATGAGTCACGATGATTACCAGAAACATGATGCCAAGATCCTGACCCCCTCCTTTATTGTACTGCTGGTACTGACTCTGATCGGTTTTGCCCTGGTTGCGGTGCGCTTTATCTGGGGAATCGGTGCCGTCACCAATATGAGCGACGGCTATCCGTGGGGAATCTGGATCACCTATGATGTGGCCACCGGTACGGCCATAGCCTGCGGCGGATACGCCATGGCGATTCTGATCTACATCAGAAACCGCATGCACTATCACCCCATGATCCGATCCGCCATTCTGACCAGTATGTTCGGCTATGGACTGGCTGGCTTCTCGGTTATGGTCGATGTCGGTCGTCCCTGGAACGCCTATAACTTCTTCATTCCTTCCAAATGGCAGGTTAATTCGGCCATGTTTGAAGTGGCCCTGTGCGTTATGGCCTACACGACGGTGTTGCTGATGGAGTTTTTGCCGGCGGTTCTGACGACGCTGGAGAAAACCGAATGGAAAACGCTGCAACTGCTGCTTGATATGCTGTATGCCCGTATGGGGATGAAGCGCCCGGAACGAATCGGCGACCGGCTTGACAAAGTTAAGGACCTGGCTGCTTGGGCAAAACCGCGCCTGGACAAGGTGCTGATTTTCATCATCGTACTCGGTATTACTCTGCCAACCATGCACCAATCCTCGCTCGGGTCGCTGCTGCTGATCGCGTCCACCAAGCTGCATCCGCTCTGGCACACCGGCTTTCTACCACTGCTGTTCCTGATTAACTGCATGTTCATCGGCTACTCCATCGCGATTCTGGAGTCGGTTATCTCCTGTTATGCATTCAAGCGGCCGTTTGAAACCAAGGAGTTGTCCGGCATGGCCCAGATTATCCCGTGGTTGACCGTTATCTGGCTGAGCGTGGTCGTCGGAGATCTGGCCTGGCGCGGGCAGTTGGCAGCGGCACTTTCGTTTGATTTCTACTCACGCTTCTTTCTGCTGGAGTTCTGTCTGGTTGCCGGCGGTTCACTGCTGATGTTCAGCGGCAAAAAACGTGAATCAATTCGCTGGCTGTTCGTTTCAGCGGCATTGATAGTTCTGGGCGGCGCGTTGTACCGCTTCAATGTGTATCTGATCGGTTTTAATCCCGGCACCGGGTGGCATTATTTCCCGGCACTGGCAGAGTTGCTGATCACCGTCGGGATCGTTGCCTTTGAAATCCTCGGCTATCAGGTAATTGTAAAAATCCTGCCGGTGCTGCCAAAACTGCATACGCGGCAGCAGCTTGATGCAGTGAATGGTGTGGCGGAAAAAGCATAATAATAAACGTCAACCCCACCCCCGCCTCCCCTTATCAGGGGAGGAGCTTAAAGTCCCCCCCTGATAAGGGGGGCTAGGGGGGTTGGTTGAGTTCCGATTCGATTCTAATCAACTATTCAAAAAATATAATGGAGGTAGTTCATAATGGCTCGTATAACTCTTGATCCGGTCACCCGTATCGAAGGTCACCTGAGAATTGATGTGGAAGTAAATGGCGGTGCGGTAACGAATGCCTGGTCGTCGGCCCAGATGTGGCGTGGTATAGAAACTATTTTGCAGGGTCGTCCGCCGGAAGATGCCTGGATTTATGCCCAGCGTTTCTGTGGCGTCTGTACGACAGTACATGCCATCTCGTCGATCCGTTCGGTTGAACATGCACTTAAAGTCGAGGTGCCGCTGAACGCCCAGTATATCCGTAATATGATCATGGCCCAGCATTCGGTTCAGGATCATATCGTGCATTTTTATCACCTGTCAGCGCTCGACTGGGTTGATGTCGTATCGGCGCTGAAGGCCGATCCTAAGAAAACCGCCCAGTTGGCGCAGAGCATTTCCGACTGGAGCGGCAACAGCGAAACCGAGTTCCGGGCGGTTCAATCCAAGCTGAAAGCGTTTGTGGAAACCGGTCGTCTCGGCATATTCTCTTCCGGCTACTGGGGACATTCGGCCATGAAACTGCCGCCGGAAGCAAACCTGATGGCGGTGGCACATTATCTGAAAGCGCTTGATTATCAGCGCAAAGCGGCTCAGGTTGGCGCTATCTTAGGCGGTAAAAATCCGCACATTCAGAACCTGTGCGTCGGCGGGGTTGCTACCGCCATAAATATGGATAATCTAGCCACGATCAACATGGAAAAACTATCGGCCCTGCGTTCATTGATGGAAGAAACCCGTGATTTCGTCCAGAAGGTATATTATCCCGATATGCTGGCGATTGCCTCGGCTTACAAGGAATGGTTCAAGTACGGGAGAGGGGTTGTTAATTATCTGGCGGTACCGGAAATGCCGGAAGATACCAAAAACACCAAATTTGCTCTGCCGGGGGCGATCATCAATAATGGTGATATCAAAGGCGCACGTAT
>CAIRND010000623.1 GCA_903879825.1 uncultured Geobacteraceae bacterium | reverse complement strand
GTAAAACGTGTGGCTCCAGACCAGCTTGATCAGCTGCTCCATCCGTCACTTGATCCGAAGGCGATTAAAAACATCATTGCCAAAGGGCTGCCGGCATCTCCGGGGGCGGTCTCCGGTTCGGTCGTCTTTACTGCTGATGAGGCTGAATCCGAAGCCAAAACCGGGCGCAAAGTTATTCTGGTTCGCGTCGAAACCTCACCGGAAGATATTCATGGCATGCACGCTGCCCAGGGGATTCTGACCGCTCGCGGCGGTATGACGTCTCATGCGGCCGTGGTGGCACGAGGCATGGGAAAATGTTGCGTTGCCGGTTGTGGTGACATCAAAGTTGACTACGCCAACCAGTGCTTCACCACCAAAAAAGGGGTAGTTGTCAAAAAAGGTGACATGATTACGCTGGACGGCACACAAGGTGAGGTCATGCTTGGTGCGGTACCAACCGTCACCGCCCAGTTGACTGACGATTTCAATACGTTGATGGGATGGGTTGACGGCATTCGTCGCCTGAAGGTACGAGCCAACGCCGATACTCCGCATGATGCCAAGGTTGCCCGTCAGTTTGGTGCTGAAGGGATTGGCCTCTGCCGTACCGAACATATGTTTTTTGATGCAGAGCGGATCGCTGCGGTGCGCGAGATGATCCTCTCCGACGATGTTGAGGGACGTGAACATGCTCTCGCCAAGATTCTTCCGATGCAGAAGGGTGATTTCATCGGTCTGTTCCGTGAGATGAAGGGTCTACCGGTTACTATCAGGCTGCTTGATCCGCCGTTGCACGAATTTCTGCCGCAGGAAGAAAAAGATATCGTAGAGCTGGGCAGAACCATGAAGGTACCGGTTAGTGCACTCAAACACAAGATAGAGACTTTGCACGAGTTCAACCCTATGTTGGGACATCGTGGCTGCCGTCTGGGCATCACCTTTCCGGAAATCTATAACATGCAGGTCACGGCCATCATGGAAGCCGCCTGTGAACTGGTCAAGAACGAAGGTTTCAGTATCATTCCAGAAATAATGATTCCGCTGATTGCCACTGCCAAAGAGTTGTCGGTCCTTAAACAGAATGCCGTAGCCATTTGTGATGAAACCATCGCCCGTTATGGTGTACAGGTGGAGTATCTCATCGGTACGATGATTGAGCTGCCTCGTGCTGCCCTGACTGCAGATGAAATAGCGGTTGAAGCAGAATTCTTCTCTTTTGGTACTAATGACCTGACCCAGACAACCTTCGGCCTGTCTCGTGACGATGCCGGTAAGTTCCTGCCGTTTTATGTCGACAACAATATTCTTCCCGAAGACCCCTTCGTGTCGCTTGACCAGAAAGGCGTTGGTAAACTGGTCAAGATGGCCTGTGAACTGGGTCGCGCCACCCGCCCGGGCATCAAACTTGGAATTTGCGGAGAGCATGGTGGTGATCCGTCATCAGTAATTTTCTGCCATAACGTCGGACTGGATTATGTTTCATGCTCACCATTCCGGGTGCCGATTGCCCGGCTGGCAGCGGCGCACGCTGTTTTGGATGGTAAGTAGCCAGAAGCAGACGTAGAGCTTTCAGCACAAAAAAAGTCCGTTCAGGCAGCCACTGAACGGACTTTTTTTTGTTGCTTCGGCGTCATCTTGAATGCAATGTGGAAAAAGTCTATAATTTTGCGGCGGAGGGATATCCTTCGGAGGGGGTTTCGTGATGTTGCTCTGGAAAATATTTGTACTTTATACCCGTGTTGCTTTGTTTTCCTGGGGTGGCGGGCCAGCATCGCTTGCCCTTATGCAGCGGGAAACTACCGCAGCTTTGTGGGTGCCGCCCGGAACGGTCGAAGCGGTGCCCTGGGTTACCCCGCTCGAATTTTCCGACGCTGTTGCACTGGGTAATGCACTGCCTGGTCCGGTCGCTCCACAAGTATCGGCGTATGTGGGTTACAAAATGGCAGGTGTGCCGGGCGCTGTTGCGGCTGCGGCCGGAACGGTTCTGCCGACGACCCTGCTGATGCTAATAATGATTGTCTATTTTTTCAAGATCAAGGACAGCATACTGATCCAATCCATGCTGCGTGGCGTTCGGCCAGTCGTAGTAGGGCTTCTGCTCTGGACCGCCTACGATATGGCCTACACCGTATTTGGCGTCAATAAATTGGGTTTTACCGGGTCCGTAGTGGTGGGGTGGGATAAGGCGCTTTTTGTTCTGGTTGCTTTTGGACTGCTAACCCTGACCAAGATCAACCCCGCCTTTGTCATTTTTGGCGCGGCTGCTCTTGGTGGAGTGCTCTACCGATAGCAACTGACGTCATGCCTGAAGTCGCTATCGTTTCCCGTTCAGCGCAGCGCTCTTTTAATAATAAGCAGTGACAGATAATCCGGGGAGTGGGCGGCAATTTCGTTGAAGTTGGTTAACACCTTTTGGCGATCACTGCCAACGCGCTCGACAAAAACAGTGGTTTGTTCTCTTTCTGTCATGCGAAGAAGCTCCATAATCGCGGGGAAAAGCGGTTTTACCTTGAGGAGTACCACGGTCTCATAGGTATCCAGAGCCGCTTTAATCTGCTCGATCCCTGCGGTTGCCGGAATCACAACCATACGCTCATCGCCCTCTACCAGCGGAAGAGCCGCTTCCGAAGCGGCGGCATTAATGCTTGAAATGCCGGGAATGATTTCAATTGGAATCAGTGGCCATTGTTCACGCAGGAGGCGCAGCAGATAGATAAACGTTGAGTAAAAAAGCGGGTCACCGATGGTGATAAAAGCGACAGAGCGTCCCGCTTCCGCGTGAGCGGCAATGAGGGCCGCCGCTTCCTGCCAGGCGGGGATCAGACGGGCCCGGTCGGAAGTCATGGGAAACTGGTGCACAATGATTTCTTGCCGCTCTTCGTTGATGAACTCGCGGATTGTGCTGAGTGCAACACTCGCATCGGCCGGATTTGATACCGGTGCCAGAATTACATCGACGCTGCGCAAAATCCGCTCGGCCTTACGGGTTAACAGTTCCGGATCACCCGGGCCGACACCTACCGCATACACAATTGCCACTATTCGCCACCTTTTCGGGCAGAAATGACATAAACCGGGTTTTGAGCTTCAAACATTTTGTATTCAGTAAGATTACGAGTCTTGGCAACATTGATACAGGTTGCCTCAACGGTGAAGCCATGGTCTTCAAGAAACTCAACCGCTCTGGTAAGGGTGTCAAGAGTCACCGCATTAATAACCACCACACCATCAGGTCTCAATCTCAAAGAAACAATATCGATTATTTCATCCAGCTTGCCGCCGGCCCCACCGATAAAAACGCGATCCGGATCAGGCAGATCATCCAATCCGTCCGGGGCATACGCCTCAATCAGCTTTATATTGCGGGTACAGAACTTCTTCAGATTCTCGT
>CAIRND010000622.1 GCA_903879825.1 uncultured Geobacteraceae bacterium | reverse complement strand
TTGCAATGCCCGGAGAGTAGTATCCTGTGTAAATGTACGTGATTGAGGCTGTCAATTGCTTACCCACAAGATAACTAAGCCCGGAATCAACCTGGAACCGCCTGGTATAACTGCTCTGTTGTTCGTACTTTTCCACAGTAAAGGCGAGGTTACTATTCAGGTCTGCGGTAAACTCATGCTGACCGCGCACAGTCGCACCGTATTTTTTTGTCGCCGCTATATTTTGATTGATTTGATTTGCTGGCTGAGTGTTTGATTTAGTTGCAACGTAGTCTGAATAATAGGGGGAAAAACTCATAGTCCCCCGCTGAAAACGCTTCTCAACGGTGCCACTGACAAAGCTCTCCTGCACAATATTGCGTAATGGGTCTTCATCGTATTTCACCCCTGTTGTTAGTGTCCCGGTAACGGTGTCAAATATATGTGACAATCCCGCATTCCACAGTGTGTTGCTGAAATGCTGGCCATTATCATATTCAATCCAGGTTTCACCCCCCTGAACAAAGAAGAACGATTTATCAGCGTACTCGTAGCGAAAACCGCCAAGAGACTGGTGCTGGCTGAAATCATCAACAACAGACAACTCTCTGGTAAAGGTATAGTCGGCGGTCAAACTCAAGCTTTTTGTTAGTTCGTACCTCATATTCAGAAAGGCGATGTGGTCCGTTTTGTCGACTACGGTTGCACTACCGGTTGATTTAAAATAGCGGGTATCAATGAACCGATACCCTGGTTTCAGCATGAATCTTTCTGAAGGTCGTAGCGTAAAGTACGGTGAGGCGGTAACCACATTGCGATCTGACTGATTGACGAAAAGACTTTCTTTGTTTGTATTCCTGGTCACATCCAGCGAAACTCTTTGGTACTCGTCGCTGACGTCCAGAAAAAGTAGATTTTCCATTGCGGTCAGGTGCCCTTTTGCACTGAGAGCATGTGTTATCTCATCATCACGGCTTTTTTTGGCATAATGCCGGTAGTCAAAGACATAACCCAGGTCTCCCGTTAATAGTGGTGCCTGATAGCTCAACACAATCCCCGGCAGCGCACGCGTGATGTAGTCAGAAACCCGGCTTGTGGAGGTTTCAAAAACATTATCCGTAAACTCCTCGCTGACAGCTAAAGTAGGGTGCAGTTCAAATTCAGCGCCCTGAGCCGTCGTTGCTGCAAATACAAAACTCAAAAGCACTAGTTTTATAACTATATTCAGCATAGCAACCCTCACGCACTGCGTTAAAATCTAAACATGCGACCAAACATATTCCCCATAAACGATTGCGGATTTTCTTCACAGGGATATTCGCCTGGTTTTTCGCTTTCAGAGAGGGATCTACTATTGTGAAGATTTCTCATCAATATCCCGGTACTTTCCTGATGAGACTTCACAGATTTCTCAAGATCGGTGATTTTGGTTGCCATCTCCTGAAACATCTTCTGCCGGGAAGATTCGGATTCTTTTCCAAAACTGTCGATTCGATCATTAATTTCCTTAATCATTGCAGAGAGTACAGGCTCAGAGCGGATTTCTGGCGATGAGACCTCGATAGCCCTTTCTCTTATTACGTGTCCATCCGATGATTCACTTCCCCAATAATGATATTCAAAGTCCAGGTCTCCTATAATGTCCTGTACCAGAGCGGCATCGATATTTTTTGTTTCCTCGGCAAACGCCGCCAACAGGATAAAATCACAAATAATATTTATCAGCCGGGGAATCCCTCTGCTGTACGTAAAGATGATGTCTATTGTTTCATAAGAAAAAACAGCAGCCTCACGATCACCTGCTTTTTCAAGGCGATGCAGGATATATTGTTCAATTTCAGGCCGGCTGAGCGGCTGAATATGGCAGTTGATGCTGATTCGCTGGCGCAGTTGCACCAAAGTCGGTGAGGCGAGTGTTTTCCTTAGTTCCGGCTGCCCAACGAGAATAATCTGTAAAAGTTTGGCATTGTCGGTTTCTAAATTTGAGAGCATTCGTATCTCTTCAAGCAGATCTTGATCCAGATTCTGTGCCTCATCGATGATAAGCACCGGTTTGTTTCCCTTTACAAACTGTTCAATCAGAAACGCATTCAAATCCCTGAGTAACGTGATCTTATCTTTGTTGACAATGTTCAGGCCAAAGTCATCGTTGATCATTGCAATTAATTGTTCCGAATCAACCCGTGTATTGAAAATTTTGGACAAAATTACGTTGGTAAGGTTTTTCTTGATCAGATTACGGATAATTGTTGTCTTGCCGGAACCAACCTCACCAGTAAGAAGAATAAATCCAACCCGTTCTCTGATACCGTAGTCCAGATAGGAGAGCGCCTTTTTATGAGAGCAGCTCATGAACAGGAATTCCGGATCCGGCAATAGATCAAACGGTTTCTGTTTCAGATTAAAAAATGCCTCGTACATGAAATCCCTCCCCTTTGAGAAACAATTTTAAATTTTGGATTCTGGATTTTGGATTCAATCCACAATTCAACATTCCACATTCAAAATTGTCTTTACGCATTCCCTTCCCGACAGTACTGATAGCGATCACCATGAAATTCAGTTGCGGCTTCATTATATACAATGCCCAACATTGGAGTACCTTTAATATATTCCAACGTTTCCTCGATATTATGCAGCGTAACAAGGCCTTCCTTTGCGACCAGCACGACACCATCAACAATGGCACTCAGGGAGCGTGTTTCTGCAAAAGGCAGCACCGGAGGGGTATCAATAATTATGTAGCGGTCGGGATAGCGATTTTTTATTTCAAGAAAAAAATCCCGCATCCGCTGCGAAGTAAAAACTTCTGCCGGATTAGGCACATTTCGACCGGCAGGCAAAAACGATAACTTGCCGATTCCAGTACGGATAAGCGCATCCTTAATATCAACGTCATCAAGGAGACAATCCGTAAGACCTGCTGAGTTTTCTATCCCCAGGTAGCTGTGAATAGTTGGTTTTCTGATATCTGCATCCACCAGTAATACCGTGTGATCAAACTCTTGGGCCAGACTCAACGCCAAATTCAGAGACGTCAGGCTTTTACCTTCACCGCCTACAGAACTCGTCACCATAAGCATATTCAGAAAAGATCCCTCTTTGGTAAGTTTCACAATGACAGACTTTAACTTGCGATATTCTTCCGCTGCCTGAGTGTGCGGATCATTTACCGTCACAAGTAATTGGTTTGTCAGCGTGATTCCCGGTGCGGTCACCGGAGGTGGCTGATGAATTTTGGGAACAGTAATTGACGCAGAGATACCGGGTGTTACTTCAACACGCATTTTCGCTGCTTTTTCAAGGGCTTCCTCTATTCTGCTCATATAGTATCCTTTCAAATGACTTTATTTTTCGGTTACTTATTTCAAGGTAAGCGTATTCAAATGAGTTTTCATCTCTGCAACATTAAAAATATCGACAGAAAGATAGCGCATCAACTCAAGTGGAACGGTCGCTAAAATCAGCATAAAGCAGGTTGCGGCAATTCCATAAAACCAATAGTCCCGTCTGCGTGACGACAGTAATTCAATTTGATTTTCAATTGTCGGTACCACTGCAAGGACCTGAACCCCCAGAGACTTTAGTGAATCAACATTCCGCACGGATTTATCGAGATGATCGCGCAACACAAGAAGGCCAAAACTTGCAGCTATTCCTCCAATGATTCCAAGTAATATTATTTTAACCCGTTGCGGACTATACGGTCTGGTCGGAAGGATCGCAGGATCTACAATTCTGAAAGTGGTCGCCTTATCCTGAACTTCCATCTGTTTGGAAACTTCCGACTGCCCATATCGTGCCATGAGCTGATCGTAAAGGTTTTTTTGGCTGTTTCTCTCTTGTTCGAGCTCATTAAGTCCTGTCCTTACCGCTGGTATGCTTCTCAGTATGGACTGCTGTGAAGCGATAAAACGTCGCTGATTTTTTTCAATATCACGCAGCGTCTTTAGTTCCATGTTTATTTTTTCAACTTCAAGTGATGCGACTGCAGCAAGATCGTCTTTAGAGGACCCCGATTGCATTTGCTCTGTAATGGATGCGATTTCGTTCTTTATCTCAACTACTTCAGGATGATTATCGGTATAAACAAGGCCCAACTCCTGCTGCCTTTTTTGCAGTACGGCCAGCTTTCCTTTGAGCGGGTCATTTCTCTTGTCCAATTTCAGAACACTTTCAAGTTGACGACGTTTTATTTCAAGTTCGTCCACCCGTTGCTGGGCACGATCAATCTCGGCAAGTACCGCACCTTCACTCTGAGCAAGCAGACTTCCTTTGTCCCTTTTGTAACTGTTTACTCTGGTTTCAATTTCATCATACTTTGCCTTGATGGTTGAAATCTGTTCACCAAGAAATTTAGTGGCGTCGTATGATTCCTCACGCTTGGAGGCGATATTTTCTTCAATGTAGCGGCGCACCAGCGTGTTCACAAAATCACGGGCGATACGTGGATCTTTATCACTGAATGTGATGGTAAAAAGGCCTTCCCTGTCTTTTAGTTTTATGTCCGTTCTCTCCTGGAAATTCTGGACCATCTTTTCCTGCTGGCCATTACTCAGTTTATTGAAATCAAGGCCAAGATCATTAAATACTTTTAGCTGCAAGGTACGGCTTTTCAGCGTGTACGCCAGAACCCGAAGCTTGTCCTCAAATGAGGGAGATACCGCAATTCCCTTAACGAGCTCACTAATAACGCTTTTTTCTATAAATACCGTACATTTTGCTTCGTACCGTTCAGGAAGGATATAGCTTGCGACAACAACTCCTGTCATAAGAACCAGAGCTAAAGTCACGAACAGATATTTATTCTTAACCATAAGCTGCAGGTATTTTTTATAGTCTAACTCCTCAGATTTATTCATATGGCACCTCACGATTTATTTTGTTTTGCAAATTACTCGGAAAAGATGTCCCCCTTGATCTTCCTAAAGGTGGAGATGTGAGAGGATGCTTTTCAAAACAACCCTTCTTTAACCATGACGTAATCATTCGGCTTTAATTTATAATTTTGGCTCAAATCTCCATCACTCAATATGTCCTTTGCTTTAACCGGTATGATGGTCTCTTTGTCACCTTCCTTACGCAGAATAATGGTATCGTTCTGCTTGGCGAACTTGGTGAACCCACCTGCCTCAAGAACCGCCTGCATTACGGTTATTCCATCCCGGTATTCAATAAATTTTGGTGTAGTGACGGCCCCCAGAACATAGATGCTTTTGTCTGTGAGGAGCGGTATATAGATGGAGTCGTTTGATTCTATGGCCATATCCTCACTAGTATCACCACCAATAAACAGTGTGTAAAAACCTGCCTTGATTATTTTTCCATTCCTAAAAACGTGTGCTTTTCTGAGATCGGCGTTTTGGACATCACCAAGGTTGCATAGCAATTGTAAAAGCGTTGTGCTGCGATTGAGATCGTACGCCGCCGATTTGACCCCCCCGCCGAAAATATAGACCTTACTGTTAGTCATCTCTTTGACCGTCACCGTAACATTAGGATTTCGAACCAACTCTTTGAGCTTTTCACCCAGCGACTTTTGCAATCCCGGTGGTGTAAAACCAGAGGCTTTGACATCTCCGACTCCGGGAATGGTTATTTTCCCGTCCGGACGAACCTTGGCAGAGACATTCAGTTCCTTGACGCCCCACACATAGATTTCTAAAACGTCTCCTTCACCAATGACGTAATCTCCCGCCTGAGACGGTGAAGGAAGCACCAGTAAGCCAAGTAAAAATATCATCAGCCATTTTTTCATAGTCATCTCCTTAATTATCAAATCGCTATCAGTTGCTTTGGAATGTGTAGGCTTACCTCGCCCCTTTTCTAAAAATAACGACTTGAATCGTTTCAAGAATAATCAAAAAATCAAAGGTCAGAGTTAGGTTTTTGATGTAATAAAGGTCAAACCTGAGTTTTTCCATGGCATCTTCCACAGAAGCTCCGTATGGATATCGAACCTGCGCCCAACCGGTGACTCCCGGTTTGACAAAATGCCGCTCAGAGTAATAATGAATATCTTTTTTCAGTTTTTCGACAAACTCGGGTCGCTCGGGGCGAGGACCAACCATGCTCATATCACCGCAGAGAATATTAAAAAACTGAGGTAATTCATCAATGCGGCATTTGCGTAAAAAAGCACCTAATCGAGTAACACGCGAGTCATTCTTCTGTGCCCATACCGCCCCGACACCACTTTCTGCATCTACCCGCATAGTTCGAAATTTGTAGAGATAGAAGTTTTTCTCCCGTTCTCCAACCCGTTCCTGGCGATAGAAAATTGGTCCTTCAGAGTCAAACTTGATCGCCAGTGCTATCAAAGGCAGAAACGGGATTGTCAGGATGATGCCGACAATGGCACAGAAGATATCAACCCCCCGTTTAAGCGTTTTACGTACACTACTGACCTTGAAACCATCTGAAAAAATAATCCAGCTGGGGTTAATGCCTTCCAGATACAACTTGCCGGTAACATGTTCATAGAAGGTCGGCGCGTCCATCACGTCAACTCCGTTGAGCTTGCAGGCCATAACCTCCTGAAACGGAAACACACCTCGTCGTTCCGATAATGAAACAACTATCTTATCCGCCTTCTCTCGCATGACAGTTTCGTAAATCCCCCTACTGTTTTCGAGAATCCAGTCGGAAGGTACGACTGATGATTCATCAGAACATCTGACGTAACCTGAGAGCAGATAGTTTTCATCAGATTCAGGAATGAGTGCCCCCATGTTCCCGGCTGTGGCGCCGACGCCCAGGATCACTATCCGACGGGCAAAACCTTTAAATTTCACATAAATCCGGTATGTTGAGTGACAAATAAACTGCAGGAGGCCAAAGACTACAATTGTAGGCACCAGAAATTCGCTACCGTATACTTTAGATTCCTTCGAGTAAGTCAATAACGAGAAAACAAAACATGAGACCCCAAGTGACGCCCCAATCTTAACGGCAATATCTCTGGCTACCAGTTCGTGATGGTTTTTGTAGATCTCAACCAAAAACGACAGAAAAACTATGATCGTTATAAATACGGTTATCTTAACGGTTCCAAGCGAATAGAAATCTTCTGCACCTGGAATTTTCAGATATTTGATGGAAATGACTGTCAGTATGGCCAAAATAGCAGCCATGGTGTCGCCGACAACCAGTAATATCAGTCTCTTGTTCTGTTCCATTTGAATGCTCCTCAATCACAATGGTTAGAATCAATGAGTCTATTCAATTCAGTTCCGCCAGAAGATTCCTTACCTGCTGAACCCCTGTAAAATTTTCAGAACGCAGGGCTATCTGCAGTCGTTCAACAGCCTGTTTTTTATCTCCCGTAACCTTATGCACGAGAGCGAGATGGTAATTAATAGTTGGATCGTTCGGGAGGAGCAGTAAGGCCTTTTCCAGATAATTTCGCGCTTCCTGATGGCGATTATTCTTGAGGAGTGCGTAACCGATGGTGTCCATGATGCCGGGATTTCCAGGCTCCAGGCTAATAGCGTTTTCGGCGAGACGGAGTGCTTCTTCTTTCGTCCCATAGCCATCAAGTAGCAGATAGGCAAGATTATTAAGGGCCGCTGGATAGTTATTGGTGAGTGCCAGTGCGGCACGATATTTTTTGACCGCTTCCTTTTTATGCCCGTTCGCCTCCAGAATTGTCCCATATGCATGGTAAGCCGGTGCATACCCGGATCGTTTTTTTATGAGTTCTTCACAGGTTTTATTGGCCAGTTCGTAGGCGCCGGCCTTTGCGTACAGTCCCGCAAGGACAAGAGCCGTTTGCGGATTATCGGCCTCACGCTGGAGCGCTTTTTTTAGTGTCTCTATGGCAAGAGCCACGTTGTTTTGCTCTTGATAAAGTGAAGCCAGCAGCATGTATCCGTTCGAAGAGTCAGGTTGTAAAGCAATTGCCCGCCCAGCTTCCCTAATGGCTTCAGGCATTTTTTTCATAGCAACGTACACAGAAACCCTCGCCGACACGGCACGACCCGGGATGATTGCTTCAATATCATCACATGTTTTAAGGGCCTCCTTAAACTGCGCCTTTTTCACATACAGTCGTACTTTCTGTTCCAATATATCCGCAGATCGAGGTATGTACTGACCAGCCTCTACAAGTTGTGCCAGTGACCTCTCCGTATCACCTTTTTTTTCGTAATAACGCGCCAACGATAGATACGCTGCAGGATCGCGGGTTTCCTTGGCTTTGAGATACCATGCATGCGCATCATTATCCCGCTTCATCACATCCAGAAGCGCCGCCGTCTGCAGCATCGCCTTCACATTACCGGGTTCCTTCTTCAATACCTCCGCGTATTCGTTTAAGGCCTTGTCGGCGTCACTAATACCGGCATAATAGCCCGCAAGAATAAAATAGGGGGCTACAGCACCGGGATTGTTCTCTTTTGATTTTTTTAAATATTGAATTGCTTCGGTGGGCTTTTTATCAGCAAATTTGATTCTTGCCATAGCGTAATAAAGTATGGAATCGCTCTTTTTGTTCACTAATCCCTCATTAAGGGTAGCAAGTGCTTTGGCTCTATCATTTCGATGTTCATAGAAGGAGGATAAAATCAACCGGGTATTGAGTATCTCAGGTGCAATTTTGATAGCCGTTTTAAGATCTACTTCAACTTCAGCATTTTTACCCTGACTCAAGTGAAACATCCCCTTTTTAAGGTACGCATCGATCAGTTTTGGATCTATCTTAGTCGCTATATCAAGCTCTTTCATTCCTTCTTCATACAGACCCTTTGCCATATACGCATTTCCAAGGACGCTATGCCCCAGTGGATTTTCACCGACAACTTCAACAAATTTAGTCAGCTCTGAAATCGAGTCATCAACTCGTTTTTGCTGAAGAAGAATCATTCCGGTAAGTAACCGTGCCTGATGGAAAGAGGGAGCCCGGTCCATAATCTGCCTGAATTGACTCAAGGCGCTTTCCAGATCTCCTTTGGCATAGAGACTCAGCCCCAGATAATAGTAACCAACCACCGTCGGCTGAATTTTGTTGGCATTTTGCAACGTGGTAATAGCCTCTGCTAAATCTTTTTTATGATAGGAAATGATACCTTTCAAACGGTATCCTTCCGCATTTTTGGGATACTTTTTGATTAGTTCACCTGCTATCGTCTCTGCGTCAACACCATGCCCCATTTCAAAATGAATAAGTCCCGCTTTGTAAAGTGCAACCGGATCCGAGTTGTTAATTTCCCCCAGTTTTTTATAGATTCCAAGTGCAGCTTCTCTCTTACCGAGCGCAATTTCACAATCAGCCAAAAGATAATTTGCCCGTGAATTTTGAGGATGGGTCTTGATGACATCATCAAGTAAGACCCTGGCCTGTTCCGGTTTTCCCTGCCGCACGTGGAGTGCCGCCAGTTCCAGTTTGACTGTCAGGTTTTCAGGGTTTTTCTGCAGGGCTTTGACAAAATACGTTTCAGCCACCTGCGGTAATTTTTTGATTTCATATGAGATACCAATTGTTTCAAGAGCCTCTACCGAGTCAGGTTTTGACATCAAATACTCCTCTGCCTGACTGATAGCCAAATCCGGTTTTCTCTGCCCGTTGTAGAGATGTGCCATTTCCAGCTGTATGCCCGCCTGAGAAGGATTCAGCCGTTTTACTTTCTGAAATTCTTTTTCTGCCATCTCGTATTTCCCATCTTTTACATATGCCCGTGCCAACTGATAACGAGCCTCAAGATGGTTCTGGTCCTTCTCCAAGGCATTCCTGAACAGAACAATCGCACCGGTTGTATTTCCTTCTTTCAGCAATTTAACTCCACCCGCATACAGTTCCTCGCTTGTTTTGCCCGAGCAACCAAAATTGAAGACGAGGATTGACAGCAGGATCACAATTTTTTTGTACACAGCGGTTCCCTCCTGAATTGTTAAATAAGCACCCACACCAAATTTGTGATCGTAACAATCGTCACAGTAGGAGAGTTAACACAGAGTGTGCCATGTCGATTATGATTAATTTTATGTTTTAATACAGTATGTTGAGCGTATGAACCCATTAGGAGAGCGTGTTAGATTATATAGAGTTCTCTGGCATACAGTTGCCCGTAGGCAGGAAGCAACGGGGCTGGAAATAATGGTAAAAAATATGACTGGTGTTAATTGAACATTACAACTCGCAAAAAAAAATATGAATGCCTCTGTTTGTAAAAAAGCCCATCTCCGGTGTCGGATCCCTTTACATTTATCAGTCAGCACATATGATTAAAAGCTTATTTATCCTTATATATCAAATAGTTATAAATTGGCACGCCAAATGCTAACACCAAGACTAACAGTCGATACAAATAAAAATAATCCGGTAACACAGAGAGGTGGATGCATGAAAACAGATAGTGGATAGGATTTAGTGCGGTGGCTACAGGTTCTCATTTTTGCAGCAAGCACAAGAACCAAACTTTAATTGAAAGGTGGTGAGAATCTATCGAAAATTAGTTGCAAGTAGCACCAAAGTTTACGGATGCCAAGGTAAGTAACTATCAAAAGTGTACAACTAAAGTGAAAGGAGACACATCATGAAAAAATTACTATTAATAGCACTATGTATCAGCATTATGACAATCGGGGCCAATGCGAATGCCACTATCGTAACTGATTCCAAAACCCTGGATGCTGTATTAGATCGTAATCAAACTTCGTACTCTTGGACTCACGTAACGCCAATAGACTTTGAGGTACCGTACGATGTCGTAAATTCTGCGACTCTTGACATCTCCGCATTTTCATCAAATGGCCAGAGTAACGTATTCGTCGAGAACCATTTTTTAGGGACACTCGTTAGCGGCAGTTGGTCATGGACAACGTTAGATGTTGCCGACTTTTTCGTACACTGGGATAATGGCCAGCTACTCGATGTGACTGTAACCTCTCCGCGTGACCCTTATCTCTATCTGATTAATTCGACGCTCACTCTTGATTATACAAACTACGACGCCCCTGGAACCACTCCCATCGCCCCAAATGATGTTCCCATTCCGAATCCGGAACCAGGTACCCTCATGCTTCTCGGTTCCGGTCTGAGTGGATTGGCCTTCTGGGGCAAACGCCGTAAAGTTTCAGTAGCATAATGATCGTCCTCCAGATAGTAAACGGCGGGTCAAACAGCCCGCCGTTTTTTTAGAAAAATCACATGGCACAGATACCGCAGTTCAAAAAAAACTTTTTTGTCCACGAAATACACGAAAGACACGAAAAAACACGGTAGTACAGATATACAGTAATTCACCAAATTTGCTATACAAAGATGATACGCAACAAACTGATATTGTTCGTGTTTTTCGTGATTTTCGTGGATATTGTTTTTCAGGGTTCAAACAAATATCGTCGCAGATGCTTAAACAGATAATGGGGGGCGCCATGACAACACAGGTAAAAATACTTTTGGCGGAAGATGAAAGCATCGCTGCGCGATACTTGAAACAGTCATTAACCCGCATGGGATATGAGATAACCGGTATGGTTCAGTCAGGTGAAGAGGTCAT
>CAIRND010000621.1 GCA_903879825.1 uncultured Geobacteraceae bacterium | reverse complement strand
TTACACCAATAACCCGCGCCAGCTCTTTGGTTGAAACCTGCAAATCACCATGCATCAGCACAATCAGCGGCAGGGAACTCTCATCTTCCATCACCAGTGTTTTTATGACGGCATGTTCATCAACGCCAAGCTCGCGGGATGAGGCCGACGTGCCACCTTTTTCTTCGTAGCTGTAGAGATGGTCGCTAAAAGCAACCTTTTCGGCACGCAGGGCACGAATAGCGGCAGTTACCGGTGTCTTTTCCTTTGCCATATCAGCAGATCCTCGGCAACTGCTCACCGGAAAGCATATCTACTGACCGCATACCGCCAATAACGGTCTCCATCTGCACCCGACCGGCAGGACCGGCCTCAACAGTACCGATAACAACAGCACCGGCCCCAAGCGGGTGTTTCCTGAGGGTAGCCAGTGCCGCTTCAGTCGCATCAGCGGACACAAACGCCAGCAGCTTGCCCTCGTTTGCCACGAACAGCGGGTCAAGACCTAAAATGGAGCAGACTCCCCGCACAGCCGGCTTAACCGGTAATGATTCTTCCCGCAGGGTAATGGCAACAGCTGACTGCTGAGCTATCTCCTTTATCGTCGTAGCCACTCCGCCTCTCGTTGGATCGCGCAGCACATGGAGAGCGGCGCCGACTTCAGCGAGAAGTTCTGCAACCAGACCATTCAGAGCCGCAGAATCGCTTATTATTTCCGTGTCGACCTCAAGCCCCTCACGTCCAGCCATGACTGCGATGCCGTGGTCCCCGATCGTACCGTTAATGATGATACTGTCTCCCGGTTGCGCATTGGCACCATGAATCGGCAGCGTGTGCTCGACCGAACCGACTCCAGAGGTCGTGATAAAGATCTTATCCGCTTTACCGCGCGGCACGACTTTGGTATCTCCCGTAACGATAGACACACCGGCGGCATCCGCTGCAGCGCGCATATCCTCCAGAATAGTTCTTAAGTGCGCTTTACTAAAACCCTCTTCGATAATTAATCCGACGCTCAGCCAGAGCGGCCGGGCACCCATCATTGCCAGATCGTTTACTGTGCCATGCACGGCCAGGCTGCCGATGGTTCCACCCGGGAAAAATATCGGATCAACGACAAAAGAATCAGTTGTATAAGCAATCCGGCCGGGGATGGCATCCAGCAGAGCGGCATCATTCTGGCCTGCGGATGATACGCCACTGACAATCGGAATAATCAGTTCATCAAGTAGTTGATGCGAAAGCCGTCCGCCACTGCCGTGGCCGAGAAGAATGAGGTCGTTGTTCACGTGAAGGGTCTCCATATTTTTGTTCAATCCTAGCACGAATATCACCTGTATGTCACGGCAGCTTTTTATGTTCACATACCATGGGTATTTATGCTAAAAAGGTGGCTTATTTAATCGAATCCGGGGGAATATATGACGGAATACAAACCACTACAGCACCTGCCAGAACCAGCCGGATACAAAGCCGGTGACGTTTTGGTGTTAGTAGGGGAACTATTTGGACGCGGCTATGCCAATGGCCTGATTGACGAAGCCAGGCGAATCGGCATGACGGTGATCGGCACTACAGTCGGGCGAAGAGATAGTGACGGGTCACTGCGGCCGCTGAATACTGAGGAATGTGCCGATGCCGAGGCGCTACTCGGTGGAACGATTATCAATATTCCGCTGGAGGCCGGTTTCGACATGGAAAGCGTCGACGGCGTCCCTTCTATCGCTGAACAACTTAAAAAAGCCCGGCCTGATGACTTTGCCACCATTAACTTTATTGAGGGAAGTGTTGAAAACGCGCGTGCAGCAGGCACTGCCCGTTTCCGCAGCAATCTGGCACTCCTTCAATCCGAACTTTTACAGCGTATTCCCGCTGATTCAAACATCCTCATAGCCCATTCCATGGCTGGCGGCATTCCACGTGCACGTGTGTTCATGCCCCTTCTGAACCGGATTTTCAAAGGTACTGGCGACAAATACCTGGCATCGGGAGTTTTTTGGGACAGCCCGCTTGGTCAGCTCTGCAATGCCAGTTTCAACGAGGTAACAGCAGACACGTTTCGCTATCTGATTGAGGGTACCGCAGCTCTTCGGGAGCGGAACAGCGGTTCCGAAACCCGCGTCTGTTATTCAGCGTACGGATACCACGGCACCGGTGTTCTGGTAAACGGCGAGTATCGCTGGCAATCCTACACACCGTATGTCCAGGGTTTTGCCAAGATGCGTCTTGAAGACATCGCCTTTGAGGCTTCCGCCAATGGCATCCCGGCCACAGTGTACAACTGCCCGGAAATCCAGACCAATTCCAGCGCACTGTTTCTGGGTGTAGAAATCTCACTTTATCCGCTTCTGAGCGCAATCCGCCGTGAAGCAGGCGCAGAGATTGCGGCGCCACTTGAGGCCCGCTGTCAGGGGCTACTCAAAGAAGGGGAGACCGTCGCCGACCTGCTGGAGCGTGCAGACTGCTACCTTGCGTCACCGATTCTGGATCAGATAGAGGACTTTTCAACCTGGCCGCAGCACAACACCCGTACACAAGCCGAACTAATGCTCGCCAGTTCGGCCCAATTAATGGAAATGCACGCAGATCAGAAGCAACTCGTCTGCGCAGAACTATCAAAAATAGTGTTTCTTGCCACCGGACGACTGATGTTGCACTATTCATGGAACCCGACAGCAGCGACAGTATGGCTTAATCATGACATAATCGGCCGGTTGCTGGCAGACCAGCGCGGTGCGGGAATAGTGTAATACCGATTCCAGATCAAAGATGACATCAAGGCGGCGAGGATTGAGGCGACGAAGGCATACATTCAGTATGTTAAGGAGCCGAAGACGAGCCAACGAAGATGACGCTTTGATATGGAATTGGAATAATGACATCGTACAATAAAAGGATACATATGAAAACAGCTGCACGACTGATCGCCACGTTTATTCTTGCTTCAGCGCTTTTACAGGGATGCTCGACCCCACCGGTAATTAAAACGGCTGACGTGCTCTATAAAGAGGGTGAGCAATTCTTTCAGGACGGCAAGTATGAAGAGGCCATCGCCCAGTGGAAAAAGGTGAAGGAGACGTACGAGTCCCCGGAACTAACCACAAAAGCAGAGCTTAACATTCCAGACGCCTACTTCCTGAATAAGGACTATATCGAAGCCGCAGCAGGTTATGAAGATTTTCGGAAGCTGCACCCAAAGCATCCGCAGGCCGATTTCGCACTGTACCGTCAGGGTGTAAGTTATTACAACCAGATCCACAGTATTGACACCGACCAGACTCCGGTAAAAAACGCGCAAAGCACCTTTGACTCTTATCTAAAGGCCTATCCATCCGGGGCTCAACTGGCAGAGGTAAAGGAAAAACATCGCGAATGTCGGGACAAACAGCTGCAGTACGAGCTGTATGTCGGGCGGTTTTACTTGCGGACAGACGCTTATAAGGCTGCAATTACACGTTTTGAAGAGTCTCTCAAGATGTTTGCCGATGCAACTCGACGGGATGAAGTATTATTTTATCTGGGCAGAGCCTATTTGGAAGATGGTCAGAAAGTGAAGGGGCAGGAGATCTTTGACCGGCTTACCAAAGAATTTCCCGCCAGCCCGTTTATTGTTGAAGCCAACAAGATCTTGAAAGCAGCGCCATGGTATAGCTTCATTTTTGGAGGCTAACCCATTACATGCGGGGATACACACCATGACCGGAGACAGTACAACCATAGTGGCACTGCTTATTGTTATCGTAGTGTCCTACCTGATCGGATCAATCCCGACCGGACTGCTGCTTGGCAAAATGTATGGGATCGATGTTCGTAATGAGGGAAGCGGCAACATCGGCGCGACCAACCTGTACCGTACCGTTGGGCGCAAAGTCGGAATAATCACGCTGCTTGGAGACTGCTTGAAAGGGTTGCTTCCGGTGATCCTCGTCAAATGCAGTTCACTCCCGCCTGAGTTCGCCGCCTGGGTTGGACTGGCCGCTTTCTGCGGGCATGTTTTTTCCGTATTTCTCAAATTCAAAGGTGGCAAGGGCGTCGCCACCGCATTAGGAGTGTTCCTGGCACTGGCCCCCGTGGCTGTGGCGCTGGTGATTGCACTGTTCGCCTGTTTGATGTTTCTCTGGCGCTATGTGTCACTCGGTTCAATTGCAGCAGCAGCGGCCATGCCGCTGGCAGTTTATTTCTTGGGTGGCAGCGGCACGGTCACCGCAGTAACAACGGTGATTGCCGCCGTTGTCATTATCCGCCACATCGAGAATATCAAACGACTGCTTGCCGGCACGGAGAGCAAATTTAAGGCATAAATAAGGCCGCGTACTCGCGGCCTTATTGCAACACCCAAAGCCGGAAGTTCATCACCACAAAAAGGCACAAAATCCACAAAAAAAACATGTTATGCTGAGTAAACATTCAACCTGTGTGTTGATCTCATTTCATGTCATAACGCACTGGTATTATTTGCGCTTTTTGCGTTTTTTTGTGGCTAACTGGTTTAAGGTTCAATGTCCCGGCATCGCTCCCCGCATAGATCCCAGTGGCCTGATGAAGGCGAGAAAACGTTCCTGCAGTCGGTCCGCCTCCGCAATATTTCCCGAAAGACGTAATACTTCAATCACACATTCCGCCGTACAGAGACCAAACTCCTTCTGATTTTTCCTGAGGTTGTACACCGATTTTTCACCCGTATCCAGGCTGATGCGCCGGGCTTTCTGCAAATAGGGGCTCCGCTGGTGGATTTTACGGGCCTCATGCCAGGTGCCATCGATCAGGATAACCTGATGTATCCCGGTCATATCGTCACCATTTTCATCCATAGAACCGGGATAAATAAGAGCAACTCCGCCCGCCTCGATCTCCTCGACCAGCCTTGCGGGAGGATTCATCCGATCCCACCGAACCTGCTCGGCCGCAGAGCCCAAGACGTCAAGCACCACCCGACCGGTATTCGATCGTTTATCAAACTCTTTAAAATGGGTCAACAGTGTGATTTTCATAACAGGATCCATTCGCTTTCAGCAGACCGCAACAATAGTGAACAACATCGCGGCGGCATCGCCACCGGCCCGCACTTCGTCTCCGCAGCGCAAACCAAGCAGAGAACGTCCAAGCGGGGAACCAGGCGTAATAACAACAATTTCACCCTCATCATCCGCCAGCTTCAGCCCCCCCGCCTGGGGACCGATAAAAAATCGCCGTATAGTTCCCTCCTCGCATTCGAGCGTAACCAGAGCGGTCAACCGGATTGGCATATCGTCATCAAAATCATGCAGCGCCAGGACGCGGTAACTTTCTAATGCAACCCGAATTTCCTGAGCGCGGTTGGCTTGCCCCTGTGCGATATAGGATGCCTCAAGCGCGGTCGTGTCATACTTGTTATCGGGGAGGCATTCAGCATGGGTTGCCGCCGCATGTGCCGCTTTTGAAGCGGCGGCGAATACAGCCAGATCGGTGGAAAGTGCCGATATTATTTCATGGAGTATCTGTTCTTTGGGCATATGGTTTCAAACGCTTCTCAAACGGTGGATTCATCGGGCAAAGCCGGGACGGGCACGGAATCTAGCAGAACGGGACCCAATCGTCAATCAACCTCTGGAGGCATGGAAGTGATCGCGAAAAAAATGGATCGATACCGACGATTGTGGTAGGGTGACGCCGCATGAGAACAGACGTTTTCAACAATCATATCGGAGGAAAAATGACTGGCAATGAAATAAAAAATAAGGTGATAAAATACCTGGTACTGCTGATTATCAGCGGCGCGGTTCTCTGTACAGGCTACGTAATGATTGTTCTCAACGTGAGCTATTCCAAAGGAGAGCGTATCGGCTACGTGCAGAAGTTTTCTGAAAAAGGATGGCTCTGTAAAACATGGGAAGGAGAGCTGCAGATGCTGCCTATACCTGGCGCATTACCGGAAAAATTTTCTTTTTCCGTTCGTGACAAAACGGTGATTGGCCAAATAAATTCGTCATTGGGTAAAAAAGTTGCCCTCTCCTACCAACAGCATAAAGGCGTCCCCTCTACCTGCTTTGGCGAATCGGAATACTTTGCGGTGAATGTCAGGCCGCTGGATTAATCCGAGCGTGAATCACCCTCACTCCCTTCCGATCATATTGTGAAAACTGATGTCAAAACTGATAAGTGAGCGTATCCGCGGCACACTCCGTGGCGCCATAACCATTGAGTTCCTGAAAAACTCCTTTCATTTTCCGTTGGCGAATATTCTGATCGAACTCGTCTTGGAAGGTCCTCTTCACTACGTCCAATCTATGGACTTTTACGCATCACTCAGCGCTGCAATCATTCAGGCGTACTTTCTCGGTCGCTGGTCCTTTGAAGGGCGACCACGCCCTCTTGTGGGCAATTTGATCGGTCCGCTTGTGTATACCGGTGTGGAACTAATCAGTTCACCAACAGGTTTTTTTACCTTGCCGTTTCACTATGCCTACTGGGGTTTTTCTCTGGGAATCGGAATCATTCAAGAGCTTCGAATCCTGTATGGAGACAAAAGGCAGGGGCTGCTTATCTTAAGCGAGAACATACTTCGCTCCAGTATTCTTGCGGTTATGTACTGGTTTATTGAGATGCTGACTGAACCGAAGTATGCCGATCCGTTGCTGTTCTTTTCGAACAAAAGCCACGTTTTCATGCTGTCGTCACTTCTTTTCATGAGCATCATCGTGGGATTGGACGATGCCCGTTCCCAACGGTTTCTGCGTATTCTGCGTTCTACGACCGAGCAACTGCAAACGTTTTCAAACTGGTTACTTGGACGCAACATGGTTTCGCTGGCCTTGAGCGACCCTTCTTCCCTCTCTCTGGTTCGCCGCGAGAGGACGGTATTTTTTATGGATATCCGTGGTTTTACCCAATGGAGTGAGCAGCAGGATCCAGAAATAGTTGTGAACATGTTGAACCGGTATTATGAAATAGCAGAGTCTGTTCTTGGTTCATCAAACGTAATAATGGTTAAATACACCGCCGACGAGATCATGGCATTCTTTGCGGATGTCACCGATGCAGTCCTGACAACAGATAAGGTGCACAGATCCTGTACAAAGGCACTGGTTGAATTTGGTCTTTCTGTCGGCACCGGCATCACCAGTGGATTGGTTGTGGAGGGGTTACTGGG
>CAIRND010000620.1 GCA_903879825.1 uncultured Geobacteraceae bacterium | reverse complement strand
CCCCGCTACAACCCTGTGGTCATGTACAAACGCTACCAGCCGATTATGGATTACCTCACCCAAAACACCCCCTATCGTTTCGAGTTGAAGATCAGTCGCGATTACCCGGAAGCGGTAAGATACCTCAGAGATGGCGTCACTCAGATCAGTTCTCTGGGGGACGTCACTTTCATAGAAGCGAGTACGCTCTATGGTGCAATTCCTATACTTAAACCACTCAATCAGGATGGTACACCATTCTATCGCTCTGCGATCATAGTACCAAGCGATTCTCAGCTTAAATCATTGCGTGATCTCAAGGATAAGACGGTGGCGTTCGGCTCGCCTCATTCCACTTCGGGTAATCTCATTCCTCGTTATCTGCTCTGGAACAACGGTGTCCGGCTTCAGGAACTGGCATCCATCACTAATCTGAAACACCATGACGCTGTTGCCAAGGCAATTTTGAAAGGCCTTTACGATGCCGGCGCGGTCAAGGACGTAATTGCCAAAAAGTATATGAGCTATGGTTTGCGGGTACTGGCTTATTCTGACCCGTTGCCGTCGGTTCCCTTTGTTGTCAGGAAAGATGCCCCTCCCGAGTTCATCAATGCGGTCAAACAAGCCCTGCTGAAGCTGGATCGAAACAATCCAGAACATAAAAAAATCATGAGTGCCTGGGATGACGAATTTAAATACGGCTTTGCGGAAGCAAAATCAGAGGATTACCAAATGATTTTCACCATGGTCCGCGATATTCCCTCCGGATGTGGTTACGGTTGTCATCGATGAACGGGCGATTTATTCCGGGAATTAAAGGGAAATTCGTCCTTGCAGCAGCCCTGATTGTCGCTTTTTCCTCCATAATCGGAGGGAGTTGGGTGTGGCGCAACGAGAAGCGACTCCTGAATGATCGGCTGGTTAGTAATGCCCGCAGCATGGCTACTTCGCTCAAGACACCGATAATTAACGCTCTTGTTTACGAAGAGATGGGAATTATTGCGGAAGGCGGGTTGCTGGATAATTTTGTCGAGGAGATAGTCGCAAATACTGATTTCCCCACTCTGTATGCCTTTGTGACCGATGATGCCGGCAAGGTGCTTGCCCATAATCGCTATCTGGAATACGGCCATATCTATAAAGATGATCTCACACGGGAATCTTTGCGGAGTGAGTTTTTTCTTTCCCGGGTAGTCCGGGATGCTGACACTCTGGAAAACATCCTTGACATCGCCATGCCGCTCCGTATCTACGGTAAGAGTTGGGGGTCCCTGAGAATTGGGATTTCCATGAAACCACTCGAACATGAATTGTATCTTATGGGGGTCAAGGTATTGTCCTTTACGGCCCTCTTTTTCCTTGTTGGCACGACATTGTTCTATTTCGTGGGACGGACCATATCCCGGCCAATACAGAAACTTGCCGAAGCCATGTCTGATATCAACCCCCTCATACTTACGATTGATCTCCCTGAAGCACGGAACGACGAGATTGGATTATTACAGGAAAGTTTCAGCGCTATGCTTGCGCGTCTGCGGGAGAGTGAGGACGAGCGCCAGCGGGTTTTTTCTTCTCTGATTCAGAGTGAAAAACTGGCTACTATCGGCAAGCTTGTTGCCGGTGTAGCTCACGAAGTCAACAACCCGCTCACCGCGATATCGAGCTCTATCTATTATCTGGAAAAGGAGTCGTCAGAAAGCGTCGGCACACAGACGGCACTTCTCAAACAGGGGCTTGCACGTATCCAGAAGATAGTTCAGCAATTGAGCGATTTCAGTCGTGCCAGCAATCTCGCCATCGAACCGGTCACGAGCGATATTTTTTTTCAGGAGGCGGCAACCTTTGCCGCTATGGCTCTCAAGAAGAGGCCGATCTTTTTTAAATCACATGATGCCTGCATTCAGCCGGTCACTGTGCGGATGGACAAGGCCAAGATGCACCAGGTTGTCCTCAATATGGTGATGAACGCCGCTGATGCCTGCGGGACAAAGGGGATGGTCCGCCTTGCGGCGTTGTCCGATGCTACGGACTACGTAATCACCGTAACTGACAACGGTGAGGGGATACCGCCCGACATCCGGGAACATATATTCGAGATATTTTTCACTACCAAGTCGGCCGGCAATGGGACCGGCATGGGATTGGCTATCTGCAAGAATATCATCGACATGCACAACGGTGCCATCAGCGTTGCAAGCAGGCCGAAGGAAACGATTTTCACCATCCGGATTCCACTGGATAATGAGGTTTCACCGGTATGATCAAGATACTGATTGTTGAAGACGATCCACTTCTCTGGCAGTCGCTACAATATGCCCTGGAAAAAGAGGGGTACTGTGTGCGGGTGGCCATGGACGGCGCCGAGGCTCTGGCTGCCTCCGCCGAGGAGAGCTTTGACCTGCTGCTTCAGGATCTGCATCTCCCTGACTCCAGCGGGTTGGATATTATGCAAGAGATTATCCTGCGTCATCCCTCATGTAAGGTTCTGGTCATGACCGGCCACGCCACTATTGAAAACGCCATCGAAGCCATGAAGATCGGCGCTTTCGACTTCATCATAAAACCGTTTCATCTTGAACTGGTTTTTTTGAAAATCAGGCGCGTGATCGAATTTCGCGACATGGCGAACCTGGTGGCGTCGGCTGAAGGCAGGAATAAGGGCCTGATGACCCGATGCCCGGATATGCGCAGGGCCATAGAGGTGGCTGAGGTGGCGGCGCCAACCAGGGCGACGGTACTGCTGCTCGGTGAAAGCGGAACCGGTAAAGAGGTGCTGGCGAATCATATCCAGAGGCTCAGCGCTGTAAAAAACAGGCCGTACATCAAGGTGAACTGCGCCGCCATTCCTGATTCGCTCTTTGAAAGCGAACTGTTCGGAGCAGACAAGGGGGCATATACCGGGTCGGTGGAAGCGCGGGTTGGTTATGTGGAATCGGCCCATGGCGGGACCCTGCTGCTGGATGAAATTACGGATCTTCCCTTAGCTGTTCAGGGTAAGCTGCTGCGTGTTCTGGAAGACGGCTGTTTTTACCGGGTGGGAGGAACACGGCAGCTGCAATCGGATTTCAGGTTGATCGCCAGCAGCAGCACGGACGTGGCCGAAGCGGTTCATCTGCGGGAATTCCGGGAAGATCTCTACTACCGCATCAACGTGATCGCTCTATCAATTCCCCCTCTGCGGCACCGGCGGGAGGATATACCTCTACTTACGGCACATTTTCTGAAACAATTTCAGCCGTCTGAATCGGCGGCAGGTGTTTCCCTTTCGCCGCAGGTGCTCGATATCCTCTCTATCTATAGTTACCCAGGCAATGTGCGCGAACTGCGCAATATTCTGGAACATCTTTCTCTGCTCTACCCCGGTGAAAAGATCATGCCGGCCCATCTCCCTTCTCACGTCAGAGGGTCGGCCTATGTCGGCAACCTGTTCGAAACCTTTCAGGTAGAAAAGCCGCTCCGGGAGGCGGTGCTGGAGTTTGAAACCCGGTATATTGAAAAAGTGCTCAACGCGGCGGGAGGAAGCAAAACCCGCAGTGCCGAGCTATTAGGGATATCCCGCAAGGTCCTTTGGGAAAAGCTTAACAGGACCGCTTTTCCCGATGCCTGACAGCCTGATATTGATTTTATGATGGGAGGCAGTAACATGAAACGTGCAACCTGGTTATTGTTTGCATTGATTTCGACGACAGTGGTGCTCATGGTAAGTATGGCATGTAGCCGCACAGAGCCTGCTCCGGTAACTTTGAAGAGGGAGGCTCCGGTCAAGATTGCGTTACCAACCCAGGACGATCATCCGCTGCGTATCGGTATGGGTGCAATGATTACCCCAAAGGACGGGTATGTCTACTATCAACGTCTGCAGGCATACATTGGGAAAAAGCTTGGCCGTACCGTTCAACTGGTTGACCGGGGCAATTATGACGAGATGAACCGCCTTCTGGAGACCGGTGAACTTGATGCGGCGTTTGTCTGTGCGGGGCCGTATGTGGAGGGTAAAAAAAAATTTGGCATGGAACTTCTGGTCATGCCGCTGGTCAAGGGAAAACCGGTTTATTATTCCTATATCATTGTTCATAAACAGAGCACGCT
>CAIRND010000619.1 GCA_903879825.1 uncultured Geobacteraceae bacterium | reverse complement strand
CTGGCGAACCGCTTATTACCCAGGACGTAATTAACTTTTTGCAGGATTGGCTCATAAACCATATTAAAGGAGTTGATAAACGCTATGGCCCTCACTTAACCAAGAATGGTATCAAGTAAGGGAAATAGTTGTTACAGGATAGAGCGCAGCAAACCAATTGCCTGACTTTTATTTACAATAAGCGATTATTTCAATTCACGTATTTATGGTGATTTGATACATAGCCCGAAAAAGGAGCCCAAAATGTCCACACATGCACTTGTAAAAATAAATGACTCAAAGAACGATGAACTGGTGCAGTTGGTAAGTTTTATGCTGGCAGATGAAGAATATGGTGTTGAAGTTCTCAAGGTACGAGAGATCATCCGCATGCCAACCATCACCAAAATGCCCAATGTTCCGCAGCACGTCGAGGGCATCATCAATCTTCGTGGCAAGGTAATCCCGATTATATCCATGCGCAGGCGTTTTAATTTGATGGAAAGCGAAAACAGTAACCAAACCCGGATTATTATCATGGATGTCTGCGGTAGCCTGACCGGGTTTATCGTGGATTCTGTTTCAGAAGTTATTCGCATCCAAAGCAGTGAAATCCAGCCACCGCCAGCGATGGTACTGTCGGGTGGCATTGGTCAGGAATTCATCACTGGTGTCTTTAATCACGCCGAAAGATTACTGATAATTATGGATATCGATCTTATGTTCTCTGATGACGAGCGGGAAAGTTTTGGTGAAATTTGATTTCATTTAACCCTTTATTCGGTATGCCATACTTATGCTATTCCAAATCAAATCGAGGTGCTCTTGGAACAGGTTTTTTGTGATCATTGCGGGAAAGAAATATTGAATGCAGACATTTATAATGTATATTCCATCAAAACAGATAGCCAGGGGTATTCGGTCAAAATTTCAAGGGGCATACTACAGGACGCCCTACACTATTGTTGCAATGCATGTATGTTTGGACGTAGAAAAGGAGCTATCAATCCGTCTGTAATAACTCGCGTGTTGTTTGGAAAATAAATTGAAATAAGCTTTATGGACGTAGGGAGTAATGAATGCTGCAAAACCTGAATTTCAGTAAGAAGCTGTTGCTTATAACCATTATTTCTCTTCTCGGTATGGTTGGAATCTCATGTTATTCACTTTTTTCGAGCAAGTATGACCTGTTGGCAGAAAAGGAGCTTAAAACAAGGCATCTTGTTGAGTCGGCCCATTCTGTAATTGAAAGCTGCTATAAACTCGCAAAAGACGGCAAAATGACCGAGCAGGAAGCAAAGTCGCTTGCAATGTCTACAGTCGGATCAATGCGATATGAAGGCAAAGAATACTTCTGGATCAATGACATGCATCCCACAATGGTCATGCATCCAATCAAGCCGGAATTAAACGGTAAGGATCTTTCTGACTCCAAAGACCCAAACGGGAAAAAACTTTTTGTAGAATTTGCTGAAACGGTAAAAAAGACTGGATCCGGTTTTGTGTACTATATGTGGCCAAAGCCAGGTGCGACGGAACCAGTTAAGAAAGTGTCGTTTGTAAAAGGCTTTGAACCTTGGGGGTGGATTGTTGGAAGTGGGATATATATAGACGATGTGAATCGGATATTTTTATCAAGTGCACTCAAACACCTCACTATTGCGGGGGTAATGTTCGTTATAATTTTGGTGCTCAGTTGGTTTATTAAAAAGGGAATAGTCAACAGAGTCATTTTGATACAGGAACAGGTAAAAATAGTAGCCGCAGGTGATATGACCGTTGAATGTATCATTCCGGGTAAAGATGAAATTAGTGACATTTGCAACCAGTTGAATTCGATGAAAGGATCATTGTCAGACATTCTCAACGATATCATTCGTTCAATATCAGTGGTTATTTGCTCGGCATTTGAAGTTAAGAAAAACGCCTCGCATATCCTCGACAGCTCGACAACTCTTTCGGGTGCAACCTGTGAAAATGCCTCTGCCGTTGCACATATGAGTGAGACAATCGGTGCACTGGCACGAACCGCTTCTCACGCCGCGGAGCTGTCAGAACAAGCATCCCGAGAAGCAATGAGTGGTTCAGAAAAGAGTAACCGCAGTATTGAAGCTATGGTTGCGGCCAAAGATGTGATGGAAGGGTTACAGAGCAAATTGTTGATTCTCAATACTACGACCGAGTCAATTGGTGCGATATCCGACACAATCGCTGAGATTGCCGACCAGACTAATCTGCTTGCTTTAAATGCTGCTATAGAGGCCGCCAGGGCAGGTGAACAGGGACGTGGCTTTGCCGTTGTCGCTGATGAGGTCAGGAATTTGGCTGAGCGCACAACACGGGCAACAAAAGAAATTGCTTCAATGATTAAGTCCGTTCAGAAAGAAACAAACGAAACATCAGTAACGGCGCAGGAAGTAAAAAAACAGATTGAAGATGTGTATGGTCTTATTCAGGCATCAACCAACAGTCTCAACGAAATATCGAACATCAATAATCAGGTAAGCAAAAGTATCGTAGAAATTGCAATCGCAACGGAAGAACAATCAGCAAACTCTCTTGAAATATCCAAAAATGTTGATAGGGGCCGTGAAGCATCGGAAGGCATTTCCGCCCTTGCCGTTGAACTTACCAGCTCTGTTTTCAGATTGGGGAAGGCAGACGAAGGTATCCGTGAGGCAGTCGCAAAAGTGACCGTACCGATGGAAGCGCTTACCATGATAGAGCTCGCTAAATCGGATCACCGGCTTTTTGTACAGAAGATTGCAACGTGTATTCATGGCGGGCAAAAAGATCTTCATGCTATGAAACTTCCTGATCATCATACCTGCCGTTTTGGCAAATGGTATGATTCTCCCGCAGGGCAGGCTTTGCGTTCGTTGCCGAGCTTTAACGCCATAGTGCCACCACACGAAAAAGTACATTCATTAGCAATGAAGGCTCAGGAAGCGTGTAAAAGTGGAAAGATAGAACTGGTACATACGCTGTATATCGAGATGGAAGGCTATTCTGAGGAGATTGTTGTACTTCTTGAACAGTTGGAATCAGAGTATACGCGGAGCATGTAATTGCACTTTGTATCAAGTATTGAGTCTGTAGACCAAAGAGTATCCATCTGAATACGGCAGGAAATTTCGTGATGATTACCTTCCCTTCCCACAAGGAAGAGCAGACAAGAACTATGGAGACAATTAGTTTATGAGCGAAAAAAGACAGTCACAACGAGTTGATTTGTTCAGTAATGGGTGGTTGCAACTCAATGACTCTAAAATCAATTGCCGGATTCAGAATATCTCTAAAAATGGAGTGCTATTGAGCTTAAAAAGAACACCCCATGAAACGACTGAACCAGGCGACAAATGCAGCCTAATGTTACATCAAGCCGATAATACCCACTCATACCAAAAGGTAGATGCACAGATTGTACGCTTTGAATCAGATCTGATGGCACTCGAATTTACGGAAGACGAAAGAAAACCCTGTGATTTTCTTGATCACCTCGTGCAGAAAGAACTGCACTTTTTAAACGGCGTAAAAGACCTAATCAGACTGGGAAGAGAAGTAGCGGACCAACATAGCGTTGGTTTGTCGGTTCTCTGCTTTGACAATGGTGAACTGAACCCAGAGAGAGAAATTCATACTATGCGATTAGCTTCAGGTGGACATTCTATTAACGTACATTTGCATCGTGAGGAGATCGAAGCGTTTCATATTCAGAGCGATTCCGGGGAAACCAGGGCTAAAATCCGCCATGCAATAGAGCGATTGAATGTAAACGATTGATCGTTAACTAACATGGCCCATTAAATTGAGAAGGTGGATTTATGAACAGTGATCGTAAATATAAATTTTCGTGGAGTCTTCTTGGAGACATTGAAGCGGGACGACCTAACCTGGGTAATACTACACGCCTTGAAGTCTATCGTTTGCTGCAGTTTGCTTTTCGAGATGTGATTGAACAGCATGTTGGAACGGAAGAAACTGACAAGATATTCTATGAATCTGGCGCTCTGGCCGGGAAAGAGTTTTATGAGCATATGCTTACACCGACAACGGATCTGAACGAATTTGTTCGTGAGTTGCAGGAAGTTCTTAAAGAGCTTGGCATTGGAATTTTACGCGTTGAAAAAGCGGATTTAGAAAAGGGCGAAATAACCGTGACAGTCTCAGAAGATCTGGACTGCTCCGGACTGCCGGAACTTGACTACGAAATCTGCAGTTATGATGAAGGTTTTATATCCTCTTTATTGGAATGTTTTTCAGGGATGAAGTTTATTGTAAAAGAAGTTGATTGTTGGTGTACTGGTGACCGCACCTGCCGATTTGAAGCAAAGGCGGTAGTATAGCAAATGACTAAGGCAGCAGAAAACAACGTAGATCTTTTTGATGTAGCAGTTAAGAACCTGCATGACCTCCTTACAGCACAGGGGGTCTCTGCGGAACCACCTGAGTTAATAGGAGTAGGAGGTTATTCAGAGCTATACGCATCTTTATTGGAAGTTAGAACGGCTATCATGGCTTTTGCATCTGGTAACTTGAATTATAAAGTCACTGCAAAAGGATATATGCCCGGAGCTATTAAGGCATTACAAGCATCGTTAAACCACCTGACCTGGCAGACCAAAATGGTTTCATCGGGAGATTTCACCCAGCGAGTAGATTTTATGGGTGATTTTTCCGAATCCTTTAACATGATGGTTAAGCAGCTTGAAAAATCTCGTAACGAACTTGAAGGTATGAATCGGCAGCTTTTAGAAAACAATATAAAGCTTCAGCAGCAGGCAGATGCAATACGAGAGAGCGAAGAACGTTTACGGCACATTGCTGAGAATGTAAGTGATGTTATTTGGACTCTTGACCGCTCTATGGAACATTTTACTTATATTAGCCCTTCAATTGCCGGGCTTCGCGGCCTGAGTGTCGCTGAAGCACTACAAGAACCAATTGAACAAGCTATGACTCCAGAATCTCTTGCCACATTGCGCAAAGCTTTATCTAATGAAATAGTGAATGCTCAAAATCACCATGTCGCAGATTCTCAACCCGAAGTTATCGAGATCGAGCAGGTTTGTCAGGATGGAAGGGTCATCAATGTTGAGGTGGTAATTTCTGCAATCACTGATTCGGATGGAAAAATTAAGGAATTTGTTGGAGTATCTCGTGACATAACAGTCCGTAAGAAAACAGAAGGCCTCTTGAAATTCCAAAGCACCCATGATTCATTAACAGGACTCTACAACAGGGCTTTTTTCGATGCTGAGCTTGAACTTGCTGCTCGTGGCAGGCAGTTTCCCGTTAGCATTATAGTCGCCGATCTTGATGGACTAAAACAGGTCAATGATACGCTGGGGCACGGTGCTGGCGACCAGGTAATTAAAGGTGCTGCCACTATTTTACAAATGGTATTTCGTGGGAATGATATCGTAGCTCGCACGGGTGGCGACGAATTTGTGGTACTTCTTCGAGAAATGGACTATGAGGAAGCAGTAATAGCAATTGAGCGAATTAGGTCTTGTGTTGAAATTTACAATGCTAATAATGGTGAGCCTTCAGTAAGAATATCGTTGGGTGGAGCTACAGCTGCTACTGGTGAAAAAATACCAGAGACTCTCAAAAAAGCTGACGAACTAATGTATGCTGACAAGATCCTACGCAAGCAGCAGGCACCAGTCACTCTCTAATAAAAGATAACGTATCAAACATGAAGGGTCAAACCAAGTTACAGAAATATTAATAAAAGAATATACGGTGCGATGAGTATCCGCTACCACCGAGGAGGGACATCGCATGAATAAGGTAGCTTTTGTCGCCTGTCTGTCACTGGTAGTTGGCCTGGGCATCTATGGCTCGGTTCAGGGGGCTGATGAGTCTGTCTCACAAAAGGAACAGGCTGCGGCGCACCATAGCCTGACCGACAATAAAGACCTGCTGATGTTTGTCGAAGAATATGACCTTGTGACTGCCACCAAACGACCCACCTCACTGCGCAAAGCCCCCGCCATTGCTACAATAATCACCGCTGATCAGATCAAGGACATGGGGGCACGTACCCTCGTGGATGTGCTAAAAATGGTGCCTGGCTTCGGGATATCAATCAACGAATATGGCACCATGATGATTGAGGTTCGCGGAATTAGAACCTCGCTCAGCGAAAAAATTCTGGTCATGATCGACGGCCACTCCCTGAATAGAAATATGAACGGGAGCTCCATCCTTTACAATCTGGCCGGCACACTTCCTGTGGAAAACATCCGACAGGTTGAGGTGGTGCGAGGACCCGGCTCGGCCCTCTATGGCAACAGCGCATTTGTCGCCACCATTAACATCATTACCCGTACTGCCCAAGAGATCAACGGCCTGGAGTTGAAGGCGGGAGGTGGGAGCTTCGAAACCTATAAGGCAAGTCTGGTGGGGGGCAGAAGTTTCGGCGACAAGCTGACGATTTCCGGCAGTCTTGATCAATACAAGAGCAACGGCGACAAGCTGACAGTAGGAGCTGATACACTGTCTGGAACACCATTTTCTCAGGCCCCAGGGACTCCCGATCAGGGTGTCAGGAGAACCGATGCATTTATAAAAGTCGGCTACGGTGATCTTTCATTCCGTGGGCATTACTTCGAAAAAAAAGAGGGGTTGTACATTGGGCTTGCATCTGCTCTCACCGATGGCGACCGCCCGGTAAATGTCAACTACTGGACAGAACTGGCCTATGACTTGCGCATTAGAGACGGGCTTTCAACAAATATGAAAGTTCATTTTGATTACTGGGATCAAAACGGTCAGGACAAAATTCTTCCGAACGGTTTCGGCGGCAGTTTTCCAAACGGCATGATCGGTGAACCGCTGGTGAAGACCAGAACCATAGGCTATGAACAGCAGTTTGATTGGGATCCGTTCAAGAACAATCATCTTGTCGCTGGTGTATCATTCGAACTCATGGAACAGTACGATGTCAGTCAGCGGGCCAACTTTGATCCGAATAACTTCTCCTCTATCGGCCCGGTACAAGACGTTGCCAATTGGAACAAAAATGCAACGCGCCATATTTTAGCGACCTACATGCAAGACGAGTGGCAATTGCCGGCGCAGGTTAATCTCACCGCCGGGGTGCGCTATGATCATTACAGTGATTTTGGCGATACCGTTAACCCACGCGTCGGTCTGGTGTGGAGCTTTCTGGACAACGCCGATCTGAAACTGCTCTATGGACAGGCTTTCCGGGCTCCCAGCTTTGTCGAACTTTACGATGCCAACAATCCGGTCGTGCTCGGCAATGTCAACCTTAAACCGGAAAGAATCAAGACCTACGAGGCTGCTCTTGCCTACCGTTTTAACCGTTTTCTTGGCACTGGGCTTAACTACTTCTATAGTTCTATCAGCGATCTGATCGTCTGGGATACAACCGTCGCCCCCGTCCCCCGCTTTGCCAATATCGGTAATTCTACAACCCAGGGTGTCGAACTGGGGCTGAACGGCGCTGTTGGCTCTGATCTCTCCTGGAAGACGAACTATGCTTGGCAGGACCCGCGTGACAGCTCCGGTCGGCGACTCCCCTCTGTGCCGTCGCAACGCGCCGGCGGCAGTCTCAACTATAGTCTTAATAAATATACCACCCTGCATAGCGACGTGCTCTGGACCGGCCCTCGTCCACGCGCATTGGGAGACAGCCGCCCAGATGTGGCCGCTAATACTACCGTAGATGTGGCGTTAACGCTGAAAAACTTCTTCGAGACTTTGGAAATTCAGGCTACTGTTCGTAATCTCTTTGATCAGCGCTATAAGGATCCGGATACCTCAGGTGGTTTGTCTAACCTTACCGCGACAGGGCCCAAAGTTCCTGGTGATTTCCCGCGTGAAGGGATTTCCGGATTTGTCACCGCGTCGTACCGGTTTTGATTTCTTGATAGATACACAGGAACCTGCTTACATGCTGAAAGTTTTTACTCCTCACATTTACCTGTCCGTATCAGCGCGCCGAGATCTCCTCTCATCGGCGTTTTTTATCTGTGTCTTACTGCTGTTCACCTCCCCCGCCTGTGCCGCAAAAATTCTTATAGTCGGCGATACCCAGTATGCGATGGTTGCAGATATTGTATCTGACATTCAGAGTACTCTGAGAATGCAGAGCAAGGAGTATGCAACATCCGATGTTAAAGGCCGACTCAATGCGGTGGTGGAACGCGAGGATGCACAGATCGTCGTGGCGCTGGGGGTGGATGCGGTCGCTGAAGCCCTGCGCCTGCCGCCTGAGATATCCGTTGTCTATGGCCTGGTCGTCGCCCCCCCCAGGAACAACAGGGAAAACATCACCGGAGTGTATATGGCTCCTCCAGTGAGTGAATATGTCTCAACCCTTCGGCGCTATTTACCGGCACTCTCCAAAATTTCTGTCGTAGGAAGCCAGAATATGGTAAAGAGCCTGTCCGGCGGGAACTCTGCGCAGGTGACCATCTATAATGTTGGCAGCTCATCCGAACTGGTTAATACCGTAAACCGGCTCTCCGATACCGGAGCGCTGTTGCTACTCCCGGACGCCAATCTGCTGACCGCTCCGATCATGTCTAATGTGTTTCTGTTCTCCTTCAAAAAAAATATCCCACTGCTTGGCATCTCGGAAGCGCATGTCAAACAGGGCTCCCTGTTTGCGCTCGTCTTTGATAATAAGGCGATCAGCCGACAGATCGGTGAAAAAGTGCAGGCCATATTGAATGGCGGTGAAGCGGGAGATCTTCCCGCGTCACCACCCAAAAAATACAATTTATATGTAAACGGCAATACCGCGCAGAAAATGGGGATTGAGATACCCGATGAAATGTTCAGGAAAGCAAAAAAGGTCTATTAGTGATAGTGAAACCTCCAGCGGCAGATAAACTCATGACGGGTGGTAATCCGGTGCTCAGACTATGGAAATCCGGGTTAATTGACCGATTAAAGGCGGCGGTTCCGCTAACCTTCAGATGGCAGGCGGTCCTGTTCCTGTTCCCGTTGATAATCATCATTTCGGCCGGGTACACAATCGAATCAATCTCCACCGAAAGAAAAATACTCAAGAATGAAATTATCAAAAAAGGGGAGACAATAGCCGTCATCGTCGCCAGAAATGCGGAGCTGTCGTTGTTGTCTGAAAACCTTGAACAGTTGAAAATCTCTGCCCGACCATTGATGGCGATTAAAGACGTCGCCTTTGTTTCTTTCCTCAATAAAGATTCAAATGTCTTGCTTCACGAAGGCATAAAGTTCCCCCTGAAAGAATTATTGGCCATAGATCCTGATAGAGCAACCAGCTTTTTCGAGCATGACAATGTTTTTGAATTTATTGTCCCAGTGGTCACTGTCAAAGCAGCTGAAGGGCTGTATCTCCTGGACGGGGGCGGAGGCTCTGCGCCACCGGTCAGTGAACAGGTTGGCTGGGTGCGGATCGGTATCTCGAAGGAGGTAATGAGTAGGTCCGAACAGCAAATTATCGTACGAAGCGGAATATTGGCAGTTCTGTTTTCCACCGTTGGGATTGGTCTGCTCTATATGTTCATTACCTTTCTGACCCGCCCCTTATACGCACTCATCAATGCGGCAAAAGAGCTTGGCAATGGAGAATACAATACGGTTAACGTTATCTCTCCCAATAGCGAAATAGGTCGTCTTTCCGCTGAATTCAACCGAATGTCTGGTGCCATTCGGGATCGGGAGGAAGCGCTTGAGGAAAACGTGATGGAGTTAGAGCAGATCCAGAATGAACTGCAGGTTAATGTTCAGGAGCTGGAAATACAGGTGGAGGCACGCGAGGCTGTTGAAGCAGAACTGATAAGGCATCGCGACCATCTTGAAGAACTGGTCGATGAACGCACGACAGAGCTAACTGTTGCCAAGGAGCAGGCTGAAGCGGCAAATCGGGCCAAGAGCGATTTTCTTGCCAGCATGAGCCATGAGTTGCGCACACCGCTGAACGCGATTCTCGGCTATGCCCAGATTCTGAAGCATCAGGAAAATTTGACGGGAACCCAGCGACAGCAGTTGGACATCATGCGTGGTAGCGGCGAGCATCTACTTACTTTGATCACAGACATTTTGGATGTGGGCAAAATTGAAGCTTGCAAGATGGATGTGGAACACGTGGTCTTTGACCTACCTGCTCTTTTGAAGCAGGTATTTAATCTCACCCGGTTACAGGCCAAAGAAAAAGAGTTGGGATTTGCCAATGAAGAAGTTACCCCGCTGCCGTCGTATGTCCGGGGTGATGAACGCAAAGTTCGCCAGATACTGCTAAATCTGCTCAGCAATGCGGTCAAAAATACCCGCCGGGGCGGCGTTGTCATGCGGGTGAGCTATGATCATACAGGTACTGATCTGTTTCGTTTTGAAGTGGTGGATAGCGGGGTCGGCATTCCGTCTGATAAGCTGGAGACGATCTTTGAACCATTTACTCAACTGGTGTCTGATCGACAGATCCGAGTAGGTACCGGGCTGGGGCTGAATATAACGAAACACCTGCTGGCGCTTATGCAGGGCCGGATGGGTGTGGAAAGCGCACCAGGCACAGGAAGTACATTCTGGTTTGAGCTGGCGCTGCCGATGCTGATGGATGATGAGGTAGCTCTGGAGAAGTCGGATAGCTTCGTTATCGGGTATGTGGGGGCACGTAAGAGGATTCTGGTGGTCGACGACAATATCGGCAATACCTCGATGCTTGTTTCGTTGCTGGAGCCGCTGGGCTTTGTGCTTAATACGGCATTGGACGGCCGGGAGGCGCTGCTGCGGGCGGAAGAGCATCGCCCCGACATGGTTCTGCTTGATCTGGTAATGCCGGAGATGGATGGGGTAGAGGCTGCAACAGCAATGCGTGAAAACCGGGACTTGATGGCAACAAAAATTATCGGGGCCTCGGCTACGGCCACCGATAGTGCCCATAAAGAGGCATTTATAGCCGTGTGCGACGATTTCGTGACCAAACCGATCCGGATAGATCTGCTACTGGCGCAAATCGGGAGACTGCTTGAAATCGAGTGGATTACTTCACCAGTAGAAAATATAATAGTGCCGGATAACCGGAATGTAAATACGAATATGGTGCAGCTGGAAACTCCTGGCGACACAGAGATCGAACAATTGTACGAGTTGGCCATGATGGGTGATATGTTAAAAATTGAGTCCTGGGCAGATGAATTGGCAGCAAAAGATAATATTTACACACGTTTTGCCGACACACTGCGTGAGTTGGCGAGAGGATTTAAGACCAAGGCCATTGTTGCTTTGGCAGTACAGCACAGGAGAAACCGACCATGAATGCACATGCACAAATTTCAACCACATACGGCGGGCATAAACCGGTCATTCTGACGGTCGATGACGATGTCAACAATCTCTCCGTCGTGCGCGATTGTCTGGTGGAGTGCAATTACACTATTCTCGTAGCCGAAGATGGTGAGAGTGCCATCCAGAGAGCTGATTATGCCCGGCCGGATCTCATTCTGCTCGACGTTATGATGCCGGGGATCGACGGCTATGAGACCTGCCGCAGGTTAAAGCTCCTTGAAGGGACAAAAGATATCCCCGTAATATTTATGACGGCTCTTGCCGAAACCGGACATAAAGTAAAGGGCCTTACCGTCGGGGCTGTTGATTATATCACCAAGCCTTTTCAGCGGGAGGAGTTGCTGGCTCGTATTGGAGTCCACTTGCACAACCGTGAACTAACCAGAAAACTTCAAGAAGCAAATAATAATCTGGAAAGGCGAGTAGAAGAACGGACAACAGACCTTTCGATTGCCAACCGGCAATTGGAGGATGAAATTGCCGAACGGCAGGCTACGCAGGAGTCGCTTCAGGAACAGGCGGCACGTCTTGAAGAGGAGATCGAAGACCGTGAGATTGTTCAGGAGGCATTGCGCCAAAGTGAGCTGAAATTTCGTGCTATTTTTAACCAGACCTTTCAGATGATCGGATTGTTGACCCCTGAAGGTGTCCTGTTGGAGGTAAATAAAACCGCTTTGGATTTTTGCGGCATAAATGAGTCAGCAGTACTGGGACGTCACTTCTGGGAAACCCCGTGGTGGTCTCATTCGAAAGCATTGCAGGATAAAATCCGGAATGCCGTCAAAGAGGCGGCGTCGGGTAACTTCGTACGTTTCGAAACAGAACATCAGGGCCTCAATGGGAAACACTCTGCAATCGATTTTTCGCTGAAACCGATACTGGATAAAGACGGCAATGTTTTGATTCTTATTCCGGAAGGCCGCGACATAACAACAAGCAAAAAACTGGAGCGCGAGTTACGTCAGTCACAGAAGATGGAGGCGATTGGGACACTTGCCGGAGGTATCGCCCACGATTTCAACAATATCCTGACCGCAATAATTGGTTATACTGGTCTGGCGAAGTGCAAGCTGACCAATGATGCCGCGCAACGCGATCTGGAAAGAGTACTGGTTGCGAGCGAACGTGCCAGGGACTTGGTGAACGGTATTCTGGTTTTCAGCCGCCAGAGCGAACTGGAACGGAAGCCAGTGCAGGTGGGCCCAGTAATCGAAGAGGTCTTGAAATTACTCCGTTCTACACTGCCGACTACAGTCGAGATTCACCAGCAGAATACCACATTGCCTGACGGATGCACGGTTCTGGCCGATGAAACCCAACTCCACCAGGTGTTGATGAATATGGGAACCAACGCGGCTCATGCAATGCGTACTAAGGGAGGTATTCTGAATGTATCTGTGTCGGATATTACTGCTGATGCAGCACTTATTGCGCTTCACTCCGATCTCACTCCCGGGGCATATGTGCTGTTGGAGGTCAGTGACACTGGACATGGTATGCATAGAGCTGTCAAGGAACGAATATTTGATCCCTATTTCACCACCAAAAAAATAGGCGAAGGAACCGGTATGGGGCTGGCAGTGGTGCAGGGAATTGTTAAGAGCCATGGCGGGGCAATCAGCGCTTATAGCGTGCCGGGGAAGGGAACAACATTTAAGATTTATTTCCCGAAGATTGCGGATGAGATCACGCATATCAACAAAGCTGATGTTCCACTCAGGGGCGGCGCTGAACGTATTCTTTTTGTTGACGATGAAACAGTGCTGGTAGAATTAGGGCAGGAACTGCTCGAATCTCTTGGTTACTTTGTAACGGCAACGTCAAGCAGCGTTGAAGCTCTGAATCTTTTCCGCTCTGATCCGTATGCTTTCGATCTGGTTATTACAGATATGACTATGCCGGGGCTCTCCGGTAAGGAACTGGCCTTGGAGTTGATAGATGTCAGACCGGATTTTCCGATTATCCTCTGTACCGGATTCAGCGAATCGATCAATAAAAAGCAGGCCAGGGAGACCGGAATCAGTGATTTTGTCCTAAAACCGTATTCAGTAACGGATCTTGATATATCAATCCGCAGGGCGTTGGTGGGTGTGGTGCCGATGACTGGAGTTGATGTTTTAACGTAGATTCCTGTTAAATTTGCCTGTATGCCAGGCCGTAGTAGCACTTAATATCACAGCAAAACTCTATCAGGTACACTTTGTTGACGTAGAGCTAACTCCACATTATTCAATGATGAGGTCATATGGAAACTCACTTTGCACCTGCTGAAAGAACAAACTCAGATACTTTTGCAAGTCAAATTGAGAGTGTCAGCAATAGTCCGATAATGAACAAGTTATTGGAAGCTACAAGCGGTTTACTGATTGTACTCAACCAGGACCGCCAGATTGTGGGACTCAATGAAACTTTTCTCGATTCCCTTGGCATTACCGACCCAACAGGAATATTTGGATTTCGGTTGGGCGAAACCCTTGACTGCATTCATGCCGCTGAATTGCCACATGGCTGTGGGACAACTCCGCATTGCGTAACATGTGGTGCAGCCATCGCCATGATGTCTGCAATATGTGAAGACAAGCCATCAGAAAAGACATGTGCTCTTACTGTCGAAAAGAACGGTGAAATACACGATAAATATTTAACAGTTCAGGCACGACCTTTTGAAGTCGATGGGATGAGATGGATTCTTATCTTTGCCCAGGACATAACACATCAACAATCTTTGACCACGCTGGAAAATATTTTCTTCCACGATTTTAGCAACATTCTTATGGTTCTTGCCGCCAGTAGCGAATTGCTTGCCAAACAGATCCCTGATAATAATTTAGCCGGGCGGATTCTTAACGCATCAAAACGTCTCTGTTCTGAGGTCACTTTACAGAGATTCTTGAGTAATCAGAAGGATGAAACAAGCCTGATTTCGATGAAAGTAGTTTTAGTCAGTGATATCCGAGAAGAAATTGATCAAATGATACATGACCACCCATCATCTCGGAATAGAACGCTCGAACAGAAATGGCCGGTTGGAGATGTAACGATAAATTCCGATATTCATCTGGTCTCACGTATTCTGGTGAATATGCTGCTAAATGCGTTGGAATCCACGTGTGATGGCGGAACAGTTCGCCTCTCTACCACTGTAAGTGATTGTGATATCACATGGGAAGTGTGGAATAATGCTTATATTTTGCCCGAAGTTCAACGCAGAATTTTTCAGAAAAATTTTAGCACTAAGGGGTCAATGGGCAGGGGGTTGGGAACTCATTCCATGAAATTGCTTGGAGAAAAATATTTACTCGGAGAAGTCAGCTTCAGTTCTTCGCTGGAAGATGGAACCACATTTCGATTTAACCATGCAATATCAAAATAGATATTGAGTCATGTCAACACGCGGCGCCCCCTTGGACGGCATCCAATGCCAGCGGAATTTTATAGACGGCGACATATAATGCCATTTTGGGTCATAAAGCCGCAGGGCAGCCCCACTCTATTCACACAGCAAAGAGGGGATTGTAACAATGGAAATCGAAATAGTGCCAAGTGAAATTTTCAAAAAGTTTGTACATGACATTATCAGTCTTTAAAAAGGTGCGATCTGGACGAATTGGTGTGACTACAGGCATTTTGCAGGAACATCATTCCCACCCATATTAGATATTCGTTTTCTAAGGGTTTACCCTAATTGACAGAGAAAGATATCACCCTTATAAAAAGTCCGCAGTCATAAAAATAGCTCCGGGATCGTGAAGGCCACGATTACCATTTCTAACTGCAAAATTGATCGATGTCTGATCACTTTCCCACCACCATCGATACTTTTACGTCAATAAAGGCATCCAGATTCTGCCGATGTTGAAAATCCTATTGAAAGGCTGGCTTAAGATTGTCTCCACGATATCCACAGAGGCTGCACTGCAATGCCTGGAATCAGAAATCCCACTCCATATTTACATTATTTCCGGTTACTGTTTTTATGAATGAACTGGTTTACGTGCCTGCGCCGTGAGGGCAGACAATATCCACAGACGGTACGAGCTTTTTACCTCAGGCGTTTGACCAATTGATTTAGAACAGGCAACAAGCAATTGGCATACCAGCCGCTTTATTTCAAAAGCCTTTTGCATTAGCAGCACATGCGGAAGCAACAAATGATCGACGAATCCTCATCCCGAGACGACGAATTCAAAATTAATATGCCTCCGGTCTAAGCCTGCAGAGCATCAATAAAACCTATAATCAGGAGAGCATATGAGCGGTACCTATATTACAGAATCGGTGCAGTACCTGACTTTCAAGCTGGGTGACGAGACCTTTGCCCTGGATGTGGCCAAGGTACGCGAGATCCTGGAGGAGAGCAGCATCACCAAGGTGCCGCAGACTCCTGATTTTATGAGGGGGGTCATTAACCTGCGAGGGAGCGTAGTCCCGGTAATAGATATGCGCCTGAAGTTCGGCATGAGCAGAACAGAGCGGACGGTCAATACGTGCATTATCGTGGTCGAGGTACAACTGGAAAACGAGTTGATCGTGCTGGGTGCCTTGGCTGACAGTGTGCAGGAGGTGATCGAGATGGAAGCGTCACAGATTGAGGCGGCTCCGCATATTGGCACCCGGCTGAATTCCAATTTCATCAAGGGGATGGGAAAGCACGATCATCGGTTCATCATGATTCTTGATATCGACAAGTTGTTTTCCAGTGAAGAGCTGGTGCCTGTTACAGGAAAAGAACCATCGAAATAAGCTAAAAATTGTGAATACAATTAATTGAAATGAGTCCAAAAGGAGTTTCTATGTTCGCGGATATGAAGATCGGTAAGAGAATGACACTGGGGTTTGGCCTGGTACTCGTGCTAATGGCTGTAATGATTTGGATTGGGGTCAGGGGGATGTCGTCGATTAATAAAGACCTGGAAAGGATTGTGAAAGTTAACGCGGTAAGGATTGCCCTGATTGCAGATATGGACAAAGACATTGCTAACATCGGTATCAACGTCCGGAACATGATTGTAAGCGACAGCTCTGAAAAAAAGAAGGAATACAGTGAGCGTATCTCCAAATTCCGCGAGGAATATGGAAAGAACTTCAAAAAAGTGGAAGAGATGACCACCAAGAGTGACTCAAAATCATGGGAAATTATCAACAATATCAAAGAAAGTCTAACGAACTACCGAAACTTGAATGCCAGAGTCATGGAGTTAGCCATAGCTAACAATGACAAGGAGGCTGGACAGCTATTGAGCAAGGAGGCTGGTCCTGCAGAGCGTTTGGTTAGCGGACATATAGAAAGACTGATTGAGCATAACGCCGAACGGAATGTTATGCGCTACGAAGAGGCGATTGCAGACTACGTCACTTCACGTAACTTGATGTTCGGTTTAGGTGCTGCTGCATTTCTGATAGCGGTTCTTACCGGTTTTTTCCTTACCCGTGGCATTGTGCGCCCTTTGTCTGAGGCTGTTGCCATTGCCAATTCACTGGCTGCCGGCGACCTGACCGTGAATGTCGAGGTAAAGAGCAAGGACGAAACCGGCCAATTGCTCGAGTCCATCAAAAATATGGTCGAAAAACTCAAGCAAGTTGTCGGTGATGTCATGAGCGCCTCTGACAACGTCGCCGCCGGCAGCCAGCAACTCTCAGCCACAGCCCAGCAGATGTCCCAGGGCGCAACTGAGCAGGCGGCATCAGCTGAAGAGATATCCTCTTCAATGGAAGAGATGAGTTCCAGTATCAAGCAGAACTCCGACAACTCCTCCCAGACCGAGAAGATCGCCGTCAAGAGTGCGGCCGATGCCAGCGAAGGTGGCAAAGCGGTAACTGAAACAGTAAACGCCATGAAACAGATCGCCACCAAGATCAGTATCATTGAAGAAATCGCCCGCCAGACCAACCTCTTGGCGCTAAACGCTGCTATTGAGGCCGCTCGGGCCGGTGAACACGGCAAGGGTTTTGCCGTTGTCGCTTCTGAAGTCCGGAAACTGGCTGAACGAAGTCAAACCGCAGCCGGAGAGATTAGTACTCTTTCCACACGCAGTGTACAGGTAGCCGAGACAGCTGGCGAGATGCTGAACAAGATGGTGCCTGACATCCAGAAGACCGCCGAACTGGTCCAGGAGATCTCAGCATCGAGCAGAGAACAGGACACCGGCGCAGATCAGATCAGCAAAGCGATCCAGCAGCTTGATACGGTCATTCAGCAGAATGCCAGCGCTTCGGAAGAGATGGCCTCCACCTCGGAAGAACTTTCCAGCCAAGCGGAACAGCTCAAGGATGCAATATCCTTCTTCCGTATCGACAGCAGTTCGGTAAGAAAAATATCCAATGCCGGCACACGCCGTCCAATCCAAAAACGTGTGCAACTTGCTCACTCAGGGCATATTGTCCATAAACCTGTTGCAACGAAAAGCAGAGGAATTGCCCTCAATATGGGTTCTGCTGGTTCCGACCATCTGGACGATGAATTTATGAAATATTCAATCTAAGCTTCATCCATACCAGATAACATTTAATCGCCGAGGGTCTTACACGTTTATATGGTGGCACTGGACTTGGACTGGCAATTTGCAAACGGTTGGCAGACTTGATGGGGGGAAGTACCGGCGTGGAAAGTACCGAGGGTGTGGGCTCCACCTTCTGGTTCACCGTGGTAATGGAGAAGCAAGAGGAGGTCGGAACAGACCAACGTATCTGCCCTGCTTCCGAAGAGCTTACGGTTTCGCCGCTTCCAAAGAAGGAAAACGCCACCGGAATCCGCATCCTGCTGACTGAGGACGATCCAAGGGCACAGAAAATAATACCCAAGCTGCTAAAAAACTATGGCTATCAGGTAGATGTTGCCGGTGATGGCAAAGAAGCGGTGGAGGCGCTTGAGAATAACGACTATGCGCTGGTATTGATGGACTGCATGATGCCGGAAATGAATGGTTACGAAGTCACCGCCGCCATTCGCGATCAGGCTTCTGCCGTGCGTCGGCACGACATTCCGGTAATTGCGCTCACCGGAAACGCTTCGAAGCAGGATCGTGACAGATGCATCGCCGCCGGAATGGACGACCATCTATCTAAACCGCTCATTTTAGCTGACTTGCTGGTGAAGTTGGGTATGTGGCTCATCAATGAGAAATGACCTCTTTGAATAATTGAACAGCGTTCGTTAAGAAAATGGGTTCTGCATCCGAACGTCCAATAAGAGTCCATACAGCGCTTGTTTCCACCATACTGATCATCGCGCCCTTGGTCCTTTGGGGTACTGACCACGTCAGTCAGATATTGACTGTGAATTGCAAACAGTATGAGATTTCTCCGGTTAGGGTTTATAACCCCACGATGACAATAAACAGATTGAGTCAAAAACCTTTTTGACGTCTACAAGATCTTTGTCGACTTCTATGAATTTAAACTTTTTACCGTTTGTTCGGATTCAAAAGTCTCGACGTACAAAGCCTCCACAGCAGCTCTCCTGCGACACTCACCCTCATCTATTCAAACCGTTTTTCTAAGTGTTTACCCTAATTGACAGAGAAAAATATCACCCGTATAAAAAAAGCCGTGAGCATAAAAACTACTTTTGATCGAGGAGGTCTGATTGCCATTTCACACAACAAGATTGACCTCTGTATGAACAATTCTCTACAGCCATCTGCACACGGTAGAATCCTCTTCGTTGATAAAGACATGCAGATGCGGGAGGTGATGAAAATCGTGTTGAAAGACCGGTTTCAGGTTGTCACTACCAACTCCGCAGAGGCTGGACTGCAATTATTGGAATCAGAAACGCCCTTCCATATCGTCATATCCAGCTTCAGTTTGTTATGGATGGACGGGCTTGAATTTCTGCGCCGCGTCAGTGAACTGTATCCACAGACGGTACGAATCTTGACCTCAGGTGCGTGTCCTGCTGATGTGGGCCAGGCGATCAGACAAGGGCATATCAGCCGCTTTGTCCCCAAACCTTTTTGCATGAGCAGTATGAGGGAGCAACTAAACAATGACCTTTCCCCAGTGAGGGGCGGCGAAGCTGCGTGCTAAAACGGGAATCCGGCACTGCATTCGGCACAGATAAAAAGGAGAATACCAGTCTATGAAGAATCTAAAAATTGGTACACGCTTAAGCCTCGGTTTCGGAGGTATGGTCGTTTTGATTGCCACTATGGCTCTGTTCGCCTATGTGCAGTTGCACAAAATGCAGGCTAAAGTGAGCGAGATTGCAAGAATTGAGATGCCTAAGGTTATTGCAGCAACAGGCTCACTGGAAAGTATTCAGAAAGTTGCCAAGTCGGTTGTGCTGATAATAGCCGTCGAAGATCCGGCCTTCAGGGCCGTGGAACAAAAACATATTGGGGAGAATCGAACCCATTACGGTGAGGCATTCAAAAAGCTTGGCGAGCTGGAAAAAAGTGACAAAGGTAAGGCGCTGATCGAGAGGATAAAACAGGCCACGGCGCAATTGTCACCCATAAGCAATAAAATCATAACACTCGCTCTTGCCGGAAATCAGGCCGAAGCCGATACAATTCTCAGAAGTGAATGGACACCGGCTCTTACATCGCTTGAAAACTCATTTGGCGAGTTAATCGCCTATCAGAATGAACAGATAGAAAAAGCCGGGACAGAAGCTGCCGCCGTCTTCCAAGCAGCGATGACCGGACTGCTTGTTACGACTCTCATCGCCATATTGCTTGCCAGTGCCGCCGCTCTGTTAATCACCAGAAGTATAACGGCCCCACTTGGCAAAATGCGTGACATGGTAAAGGATATCGCCCAAGGGGAAGGCGATCTGACCAAACGTCTTGACGGTGACTCCAAAGATGAGCTTGGTGAGGTTAGCCGCTGGTTCAACGTCTTCGTCGATAAACTCCACGGCATTATGAACAAAATTTCCGACACCACTCATCAGGTCGCTTCTGCCTCGTGCCAGCTTAATGCATCTGCGCAGATGATGGCGACCGGATCGGAAGAGGTCTCTGCCCAGGCGGGGACCGTTGCCACCGCAGGGGAAGAGATGTCGGCCACCTCCGGCGATATTGCCCAGAACTGTCAGTATGCCGCCGAAGGTTCACAGCAGGCCAGTGCCGCAGCGGTCTCCGGTGCCAAGGTCGTGGATGAGACAATTATTGTTATGAACAAAATTGCCGGACTGGTCAGAAGTTCCGCCAAAGCGGTTGAAAATCTCGGCCTCCGTTCCGAACAGATCGGTACGATTGTCGGCACCATTGAGGATATCGCCGACCAGACCAACCTATTGGCATTAAATGCTGCCATAGAGGCGGCCCGAGCCGGCGACCAGGGTCGCGGCTTCGCCGTTGTTGCCGACGAGGTACGGGCGCTGGCCGAGCGAACAACCCGGGCAACCCGTGAAATCGGCGAGATGATCAAGACAATCCAGCTTGAGACCAAGAGCGCAGTGGTCGCTATGGAGGAAGGGGTTAATGAAGTTGCCAAGGGGAGTGATACCGCTGCCAACTCCGGGCGGGCGCTTGAACAGATCCTTGAGCAAATCAATGCCGTAACTTCCCAGATTGCCCAGGTAGCCACCGCCGCAGAAGAGCAGACAGCGACCACCTCGGAGATCAGCAGCAATATGCAGCAGATTACCGACGCAGTCGCCCAGACAGCCAGCGGCGCCCAACAATCTGCCGTCGCTGCTGAACAGCTTTCCGGAATGGCGGACAACTTGAGGTTGATCGTGCGCCAGTTCAAATTGTAATTTAAAATTAACGGAATTTTTCATTTTTAACGGTAGGGACGGTGTCACAGATACCGCCCCTACATGCAGTTATTCCCGTACTCTGTGTATGTTTTTTTCCGCGCAGGAGAAACCTTGACAATCCCGCCATCTACCAGCGGCGTCTATCAAAACTAATACGAAACGCCACTCTTATTCGCCTAATCGTAGCCGGTCTGGCAGATTCACATGAATCAAATACAGAAATAAGTAAGGAATGCTATGCAGTTACACAATAAAACTCCACAGAAAAAGCCAGATGAAATAAGAAATATTCATCGTCACTCTATCATCTGTGCTCTGTTGTGGACCGCAATGCTTGCGGGCTTGTTTACCTCTTATTTAGTTGTGAACCGCCAGGCGAACCAGGAAATACATCGCAGTATGTCGCAGGTTTCTGCTGGGCGTGAAACGATTTTCGCCCCGATCACAAAAACCATGAACAGCCAATTATACCAGGGCGCATTCATTCATTCCCTGCTCTGGATTCTCGGAATGGGATTTATCCTGATTGAAAGTCGAAAGATCGTAAATACCGTATTACAGTTACAGAATGAGCGTAATGCGCTCCACGAGAGCGAAGAATCCTATCGACGCCAGTTTGCTGATAATACTGCCATAATGTTACTTATTGACCCCTCTGATGAGCGTGTTATTGATGCCAATTCTGCCGCTCTCAGATTCTATGGTTATCCCCGCGAACAACTGCTGAGGATGCACAGTAGTGAGCTGCATGCCCTTGCCTTCCCCGACATGACTCGATCCACAGATTCAGACGCCCAAAAACAGGGTGCGCAATTTGAATTTCAACACCGCTTGGCTGACGGATCAATTCGAGATGTGAATGAATCCTCCAGCAGAATCCAGTTTGGCAAGCAACAGATAGTGCATGTGATTGTTTTTGATATAACCGAACGTAAGCTGGCCGAAAAAGCTTTGGCGGAGAGCCGGGACCAACTGACTGATATCATAGAGTTTTTGCCGGACGCGACTCTCGCCATTGACAAGGAAAAACGCGTCATTATCTGGAATCGGGCCATCGAGGAAATGACCGGTATTTCCGCTGTCGATATGCTCGGTAAAAGCGATTATGCCTACACCATTCCATTTTATGGAGAGGCCCGTCCGCTATTGATGGATCTGGTTTTTACCGATCAAAAGGAAATAGCGGCACTTTACCCTAATATCACCCGAGAAGGTGATACCATCGTCGGAGAAGCATATTGTAAATCACTCTATGACAACATGGGAGCATGGGTATTTGCCAAAGCCTCCCCCCTCCATGATCAATCCGGAAACATTATTGGGGCGATCGAGTGCATCCGCGATATTAATGAACAAAAACGGAAAGAAGAAGAGCGGCGTCAACTGGAACAACAGTTTCAACATTCTCAAAAGCTGGAGAGTCTTGGCGTTTTATCCGGTGGCATTGCACATGATTTCAACAACATTTTGGCAATAATTGTGGGTTACTGCGCTCTGATAAAGACGAATTATAATGACGCAGTGGCCTATATCCCCGTGATAGAAAAAGCTGCTGAACGTGCGGCGGATCTTTGCAGACAAATGCTGACATATGCGGGGAGAGCACACTATGCTCCAACCCAGGTCAACATGTGGTTGCTGGTGGATGAAATGGTAAAAATGCTGCGGGCGACCATCAAACAGAATGCGGTTGTTACGCTTGATCCATCACCTTATATAGTGTTCATTGAAGGCGACGCGAGCCAACTCCGGCAGATCGTCATGAATTTGGTCATCAATGCCGCAGAGGCAATAGGCAGCACACAGGGTGAAGTTGCTTTGTCACTTACAAATAAAACAATACTGACGGGGCAAACAGAAAAGGACCATCTCGGTGCAGCCATTCCTGCGGGCACGTATGTGTGCCTGAATGTCACTGATAACGGTTGCGGCATGGATGATGAGACAAAACAGCGGATTTTTGAACCATTTTATACCACTAAATTTACCGGGAGAGGTCTGGGGATGTCTGCTGTCCTTGGGATCATCACTGCTCACAATGGTGCGTTGCAGCTCTCAAGCCAATTGGGTGCCGGTTCAACCTTCACTATTTATTTGCCGTTTCAATTGGGTAATTCGGCTGGAGCTGTTTCGCAACGGCACATAACTTCACCGGTTAAATGGCAGGGAAACGGCACCATCCTGCTGGTTGATGACGAGGAAGATGTCAGAATGATCACGCAAAAGATGTTAACTAAACTGGGGTTCACCGTTATTGAGGCGGCTAATGGTAAGGAAGCATTGGCGCTGTACAGGGATAATTCCGCTGGGATTTCTATTGTAGTGACAGACATTGGTATGCCGGTCATGGACGGCTATGAGTTATTCAGTGAGCTGAAAAGAATCAACCAGAAACTACCAATCATTATCTCCAGTGGTTTTGCTGAAACGGTTGTGACCTCACGGATAGCGCGCAATGATATTGCCGGATTAGTCAGCAAACCATACAAATTTGACCAAATGCGGGAGATGCTAAGGAATATTTTACAATGCAGCTAAATTAGCATCCTCAGATAATTTGAACCAAGCGATACTACTCAGTTTTGCCCTGTAGTTACAATGGCAAAAGTACCCGTTTAACCCGGCGTTATGTATCTTTCCGTGCACATTTTTTTGATTGAGGTGATGCAATGATTATTCGGCTGCTTCTTATGGTGTGCTTTCTGACTAATGCTTTAATAGCCGGGGCCGCTGACTCCACCGCCAAAACATTAATTGTTGGCAGCGAGGAGGATTTCCATCCGTTTGCCATTGGCCGGACTGATGAAACCGCTGACGGTTTTACCGTTGATCTTTGGAAAGAGGTAGCCAAAGAAGCGGGGCTGAAATATGTGATCCGTGTAAGACCATGGGGGCAGATCCTGCAGGAGTTCAAAGATGGTACAGTCGATATTCTGATAAATATAGCCCAATCGGATGAACGACACGAATACACGGATTTCAGCGTCCCTCTCGTTACAGCACATGGAGCAATCTTTACGCGCGTGAATGAGTCAGTTATCAGTTCAGAAGCCGATTTTGTCGGTAAAACCATCATCGTATTCAAATCAGATCTGGCACATGAATATGCTGTTTCAAAAGGATGGCACAAGCAGCTTGTCATCGTTGACACAGCAAAAGAGGGTCTTAAACTACTTGCATCTGGAAAGCACGACGCTATGCTTCTAAGCAGGCTTGCGGGGATACAGATTCTTAGAGAATTAAACATTAAAAACATCAAGGTTCTTGATGGAAAAGCGGGGTATGCACAGAAGTTCTCTATTGGAGTACATACAGGGGATTCGGAACTGCTTGCCAGGGTTAATGAAGGACTCGCCTTGGTCAAGGCGAGTGGTGCTTATGATGCCATATACAATAAATGGTTCGGCGTCTATGAAGTAAAAAAGACCACATTACGCGACGTGCTTAAATACATTGTCCCCGTTACCACTTTATTTCTGATATGTGGTGGCTATTTTTTTCGCAAGAGAATGATTGAACGGAGCACGTCGGAGAAGGAGCTGCGGGAGAGTGAGGCAAAGTTCCGCTCCCTTGCCGAGAGCAGCCAAGATTACATTATGCGCTATGACCGAGAGTGCCGGCATACCTATATGAACTCAGCAGGTTTAAAAGCCTCTGGAATGACAGAGTCAAACGTGTTCGGCAAAACACACCGGGAAAGCGGGTATCCGGAAGAGCTAAGTCTCTCTTGGGAAAAAAAGATACGGAACGTGTTTGATACAGCAGAACCACACCAGTTTGAGTTTGAGTGGGAACGCAGCGCCGGGATTGTTGTGCTTGATTGGCGATTAACTCCGGAATGTGCCGAGAATGGCATGGTGATTTCAGTGCTTGGTGTTTCACGCGACATTACCAACCGCACGCGGATGGAGCAGGAGTTGCTGCTGGCACACGCTGAACTTGAACGGCAGGTGGAGGAGCGGACGGTAGAGGTTTCCGCGTTGGCACACGAGCTGCGAATAATTTTACATACGCTTCCGATAGGCGCATGCGTTCTAAAGGATAGAAAAATACATTTTGCCAACCCTGCACTGGACGTAATTTTAGGGTACGAAATTGGAACAACAATAGGCATGAATACCTCTGTTTTTTACCCGGACAGCAAAACGTTTGAGTCCACAGGAGAAGAAGCGTATCGGGTGATTGCCGAGGGTAAAACCCATCCCATTGAATTGATGATGAAAAAGAAGGACGGCTCTCCGGTATACTGCAGTATATTCGGGCAGGCAATCGACAGTGAAATACCGGAGGCGGGTTCCATCTGGATGATTCAGAACATAACCGACCGTAAGAGGTCGGAAGAGGCGTTATTCGATAGCGAAGAAAAGTTTAGGGCGTTATTTGAATGTGCAAAAGACGGCATATTTTTGATGACGTGCCAAGGCACCATAGAGTCGGTCAACCCAGCCTTTGCACAGACACACGGATACAGCACTCAGGAAATGTATCGGATGAAGATACAAGAACTTGATACGCCTGAAACCACCTGTTTGACTCCGGAGAGGATGCAAAAGGTTCTCTCCGGTGAACCCCTCACATTTGAAGTGGAACAGTATCACAGGGATGGCCATACTTTATCACTTGAAGTATCGGCGAACCTGCTCACGTCACGAGGCGAGCAATTGATTTTAGCGGTTCATCGCGATATTTCAGATCGTAAACGGGTGGAACAACAGCTCAGAAAGTCAGAGAGGCACTACCAGTCACTGGTCGAAACATCGCAGGATGTAATCTGGAAATGTGACACTGAGGGAAGATTCACCTACCTGAATCAGGCTGTAGAGCAGGTTTTTGGTTACGAATTGGGTGAGATGCTCGGAAAGAAATTCACCGAGTTTCAGTCTATTGATAATGCGGCTCAATGCATGAAAGAGTTGCTCCGACTGATGCGTGGCGAATGTATTGGTGAATTTGAAAGTACCTTTATTGGAAAGTCTACTAACGAAATAATCCTGGTAATAAAAGCCATTTATAAAATGGATGATAATGGTGCCATCATTGGAGCGACCGGTACAGCGAACGACATCACACAGCGCTGTAAAACCGTGCAAGAGCTGCATCTGGCCACAACAGCAGCCGAAAGCGCCAATAGGGCTAAGAGTGACTTTCTGGCCGTTATGAGTCATGAGATCCGCACCCCGATGAACGGTGTCATTGGCATGATCCAACTGCTGCTGCATACCGAGCTGACGCCGGAACAGAACGAATGTGCAGAAAGCGCCATAAATTCAGGTTTCGATTTGGTCCGTCTGCTTAACGACATTCTCGACCTCTCAAAAATTGAGTCCGACAAAATAGAACTGGAAACAACCAGTTTTGACTTACGGACGGAAATTTCGGAGGTCATCAAGCTCCTCTCACTTTCCGCCCGCAAAAGGGTACTGAGTCTAACCTGGGAGATAGATGCCGAAGTTCCAACCGCTTTACATGGTGATGCGGGACGGCTGCGCCAAATCGTGAACAACCTTGTCTGCAACTCCCTCAAGTTCACCCCCCAAGGCTCGGTAAAGCTTCTGATACGAAAAGATAGCGAAGATGAAAATGCCGTGACTCTCCGTTTTCTCGTGCAGGACAGCGGCATCGGTATCGCGGCTGACCAACTGGAGCAGATTTTCAAGCCATTCACCCAGGCAGACAGCTCTACCACACGCAGATATGGCGGCACTGGACTGGGGCTGACAATATGCAAACAGTTGGCGGAATTAATGGGGGGACGTATCGGTGCCGAAAGTAGCGAAGGCATAGGTTCCACCTTCTGGTTTACCGTTGTAATGACGAAACAGAGTAGGGGCATTGAGATCCTCCCCGTCCGCCGTGACCTCCAGTGTGAACTGAAATGGAATAAAAGCTCAATCCCCATCCGCATCCTGCTGACAGAGGACGACCCGGTGGCACAGAAAATAATACCAAGATTACTGAAGAGTTACGGCTACCTGGTCGATGTGGCGGGTGATGGCACAGAGGCGTTGCAGGCACTTAAGATGCATGAATATGCACTTGTGCTGATGGATTGCATGATGCCGGAAATGAATGGCTACGACGTAACCGCTGCTATCCGTGACCCCGCTTCACCAGTACTTCGTCACGATATTCCGGTCATAGCGCTCACCGGAAACGCCTCTAAGCAGGACCGTGACAGATGCATCGCCGCCGGAATGGATGATCATCTATCTAAACCGCTGATTTTGGCCGACTTGCTGGTTAAATTGGATATGTGGCTCAGCGGTGAGCAGTGGCCTCGTGGAATATTTGAACGGTGTTCGTCAAGAAAGGATCTACGAAAATGAATTCCTCATCCGAACGTCCAATAAGATCCCATACAGCGCTGGTTTTCACCCTGCTGATCATCGCCGTCCTGGTCGTGTTTGCTGTGGCGCTGACGACATATACGTCGCGAAGCCTTGAAAAACGTACCGAAGAAGAATTATCGCAACAGGTGGATCTCCTTGTCAGCACCATGTCGTCCTACCATTCAACATTATCGGAAAATGCCGTAACTCTCGGTAACGTCTTCAAAGCCAATTTCTCCGGAGCATTCTCACGTGACCTCACCAGAAGCGTTACTATTGGTAATATAAAGACCCCACTCCTTAAAAACGGACCGTTCGTCATTAACCTGAATAATTCGGTAGTTGATCGTTTCACCACCGAAACCAAGGCGGTGTGCTCTGTGTTTGTTCATTCCGGAAACGATTTTATCCGGGTAGCGACCTCTTTAAAAAAGGAGGATGGTAGTCGAGCCGTCGGTTCATCCCTTGATGTACGTCATCCCGCATATCAAAACCTATTGAGTGGAGTCGGATATGTGGGCAAGGTCGAGCTGTTCGGCAAAGATTACATGGGCTCATATCAGCCGGTCAAGGATGGCGCCGGTAACGTTATTGCCGTGCTTTTTATCGGTCTGGATTTTACCGACAACCTTGAAGGGCTCAAGGAGAAAATCCGCAGCACCAAAATCGGACGGAGCGGGTATATCTACGTCCTTGATGCCAAGGAGGGGCGCGACTATGGAAAACTTCAGATTCACCCTGCCAAAGAAGGTACCAACATTATTAATTCATCAGACTCTGGCGGTCGTGCCTTCATCCGGGAGATCCTGGATAAAAAAAACGGGACCATCCGCTATCCCTGGTTCAACAGTGAGCTTGGTGAAACGGGAGAGAGGGAGAAGCTGGTCGCCTACCGCACTCTGAAGGAGTGGAATTGGGTTGTTTGCGCCGGGTCGTGGTTAGATGAATTGAACCGGGAAGCGATAACGCTTCGAAACGCAATGGTTGGGGCGACTGCGTTGGTCACCCTTGTCCTCGTACTGCTTTTTAGAACCATGCTGCGGATGAAAAACAGATTCACCAGTGAACTTCAATTTCGAATCGAACAGTATCAGGAGTCTCAGGAAGAGTTGCAGGTAACTGAGGAGATGCTGCGGGATCAGGTTGATGAGCATATGATTACCCACGACCAACTACTTGCAAGTGAGGAGCAGTTACGAGTTCAGCTGGAAGAAACCGAAGAGACGTCCATTAAATTTAAGGCGGTTTTTGACCATTCCCCCATCACCGTGGCACTTACGACCATTCCCGAAAGCAAATTCAGCGAGGTTAATCAGGCCTTCGTAGATATGTTCGGCTATAGCCTGGAGGAGGTAATCGGGAAAACATCTTTTGATCTTGTTCTCTGGGTGAAGGAGGAGGAACGGGTCAGATATTTGCAATTGTTGCGTAAAAACGGTTATGTCCACAGCTTTGAGGCAAGAATGCGGCGTAAAGACGGTGAAGAAATAGCGGTACTTTTCTCTGGCGCGCTGCTTAACATCGCCGGCAGGCAGTGTGTTTTGAGTACCGTCATGGAGATAACGGAGCAAAAACGGCTCCAAAGCCAGTTGCAGCAATCGCAGAAGATGGATGTCGTCGGCCAGTTGGCTGGCGGCATCGCCCATGATTTCAACAATATGCTGACCGGAATCCTTGCCGCTGCAGAATTGCTAAAAATACGGCTACCGAGCGATAAAACCAACCATAAAATGATTAATATCATCATCGAAGCAACGACCCGCTCAGCAGATCTGGCCCGTGAACTGCTGACTTTTTCTCGCAAAGAAACATCGGCTTTAAGCCCGGTTCGTATTAGTGACACCATTGCCTCCGTTATGAACCTGCTGGAGCATACAATTGACAAGCAGATACAGCGCATCGCTTGCATAGGAAGTGACGATTCAATTGTAATGGGTGATCAGGCCCAACTGCAGAATATGCTTCTTAATTTGGGGGTTAATGCCCGTGATGCAATGCCGCAGGGTGGCACGCTAACCTATGAAACTGCTGAAAAAAGGCTGGATGATGCCTCCTGCCGGTCACTGAACATCTCTCTCGAACCGGGACATTATCTTGAAATCGCGGTATCAGACACCGGCGAGGGGATGAGTGCAGAGGTCATTGAACACATATTTGAACCGTTTTTCACGACAAAGGGGGTCGGCAAAGGCACCGGCCTCGGGTTGTCTGCTGTGTATGGGACGGTAAAAAATCATGGGGGAGAGATCACCGTTTTGAGCCGTCCCGGCCTTGGTTCAGTTTTTAAAATATATCTCCCGCTGGTTGCTGATGAAACAAGTACACAGGCGCACAGTGAAGATGTCGTTTTTGGCAGCGGTGCTATTTTGCTGGTCGACGATGAAGAAATATTGCGCACCGTCGGCTGCGATTTACTGGAAGGTCTTGGCTATACGGTATACCTTGCTGAAAACGGCGACCACGCTCTGGAGGTTTTTGATGCTCACCGAAGCGATATTGTGCTGATTATTCTGGACATGATCATGCCGAAGAAAGGGGGAGTTGAGACTTTCTTGCTGCTGAGGGAACAAGACCCCGAGGTGGCGGTATTGTTCTGCTCCGGATTCAGTCAAGAAGGCACCGGAGATGAATTGGCAGGGTTGGAAGAGTGCAGGTTTATTCAAAAACCATATAACCGGGGTGAATTGAGCCGTGTAGTGGCAGATGCTATGAGAGGGCCTGAAAGTTGACCTCGGGGCAACCGGGATTTGTTTTTTTAGCGGTAGTTCCCATTGTTTCCCGGATCTGCGGGTACCCAGAAACGTGCTGAAACCAGGTCATTTTTGTATCTGAATATTCACCATGGTAAATCCTCCTGTTTTTTTTATGGGTGTACACATGGAAGAACAGAAATACCAATAGAAGTTACGAATATGTTAGAATTCTGCCCGGGCGAAGAGACTCAAGTATTTCGCCTTCTCTCGGACACAATTAAAAGTACGCCCTAAATACAATTTTCTCCCTTAGCAACATTAAAATAATACAAACAATAAACATAGCCACCTCAGGAGATATATGACCCCCGTGCCACCGGCTAATTCTTGCAATAATGACAAATACCGAACCCTTCTCTTACTGGGGCTCATCGCCTCCGGTCTGGTTGCTAATTATTTCAACTTCGAGATCTTCCTCAATATTAATTTCCTCTTTGGCAGTATCTTCGCCATGTTGGCACTTCAGTTCTTTGGTCTTGGCAGAGGGGTTCTGGCGGCGGCCTTCATCGCCAGTTACACTTTCTTTCTCTGGAATCACCCCTATGGCATAATTATCCAGACGGCGGAAGTTGCCGTTGTTGGTGTGCTGACAAGTCGGCGCAAGAATAGTATGGTTCTTGCTGATGTGCTCTTTTGGCTTGTTATCGGTATGCCGCTGGTTTATTTTTTCTACAACATCATCATGCATGTTCCTCCCAGTAATACCCTCATCGTCATGGTCAAACAAGCGGTGAATGGCATTTCAAATGTACTTATCGCCCGCCTGATCTTTTCTGGATACGCCAGTAGAAACCGCTCATTGCAGGTATCTTACCGCGAGATTATCTATAACCTGCTGACCTTTTTCGTGTTGTGCCCGTCGCTGATCTTGCTGGCGGTTGGCAGTAGAACTGATTTCAAAAAAAACGATACCACTATTAGCACCATGCTGCTGCAGGAAAGCCGGCATACTGCCCATAGCCTGGCAACCTGGGCTTTGAACAGAAAAACCGCCATTATCAATCTGGCAGCGATGGCGACCTCACGATCTCCGAAGCAGATGCAGCCCTTCCTTGAACAGACAAAGAAGGCGGATGCCAATTTTGTGCGGGTCGGGCTGCACGACAAAGATTCGATGACTACCGCGTACTTTCCGTTGCTTGATGAACTGGGACAAAACAGCATTGGTAAAAACTACGCCGATCGCCCGTTTATTGCGCAGCTCAGGCAACGGCTCACGCCGATGCTCTCGGAAGTGGTTATGGGCAGAGTCGGCATTCCCAAACCGAGAGTCAGCGTGCTTGCGCCGGTAATCATCGGGGGAACATACGGCGGCTACGTCATTGGCGTGCTGAATCTGGATCAGATACGGGAACTCCTTGATGAAAGTACCAACCAGTATGCCACGCTCTACACAGTGGTCGATAAGAACGGTAACGTTATTATGACGAACCGCACTGACCAAACGGTTATGACACCCTTTGCGCGCAGCAAGGGAACTCTTAATTATCTTGAAAACGGGGTGCATCAGTGGGTGCCGGCGGTGCCCCCTAATACCCCAACCTCGGAGCGGTGGAAGAAATCTTTCTATATTACGGATGTGGTTATTGGTGATCTGGCTGAGTGGCGGCTGATTATGGAACAACCAGTGGCGCCCTTTCAAAAAGCCCTCTACGACGAATACACCGGTAAACTGATTTTATTGTTCCTGATTTTGCTTGGAGCGCTGGGCTTGGCAGAATTAATAAGCCGCAGACTCTCAACTACCTTGGAACAGCTCCGTTCACTAACGACTGTTCTACCTGCCAGGCTTGCAACTGGCAGCCAAGATATTGCCTGGCCAGAAAGCAGCATTCAAGAGGCAAACGATCTGGTCTTTAATTTCAGGGAGATGGCGGCTTGGCTGGCAGAGCAGTTCATCCAGATCAGGCAGATCAATGAAACGCTGGAGCAGCAGGTTGAGGAACGAACCAATGAGCTGAATATCATTTTGGAAAATGCCCCGATCGGAATTTCAAAAACTATCGACAGAAAGCAGGTATTGGTTAACCGCAAGACCGTTGAACTTTTCCAGTATTCAAAGGAAGAGCTGAAGGTTCAAAGCACCAGAACAATGTACCCGTCCGATGAAGCGTTCGAAAAGTTTGGCGTTGAGGCATACCCGCAGTTGGCTCAGGGGAAAATATTTGAAACAGTCCAGGATTTGGTCCGAAAAGATGGCACTCATCTTCAAGTCAGATATGTTGGTAAAGCCGTCGCCCCCCCGGACATGTCAAAGGGCATCATCTGGCTGCTTGAGGACGTAACCGCGTTAAGGCTGGCTGAATTAATGCTGAAAACGGCTGAAGATGAATGGCGCAGGACGTTTGATGTAATGTCTGATCAAGTAGCGATTATCGCCCCAGACTACTCGATAGCGAAAGTCAACAGGGCTTTTGAAGTATCCGTTGGAATGAGCAATGAAGAGTTGGTCGGAATGAAGTGCTTCTCCCTGATGCATGGCTTGAACGAGCCGAGTGACGGGTGTATGCTCGTCAAATGTCTGAAGGAGCGGAAAGAATGTTCTGTAGAAATGTATGAACCGCAACAGGACAAGTTCCTACATATAAGCGTTACGCCACTGTTTGCAGAAGACGGGACTTTTGAAGGGGCGGTGCATATAATCCGCGATATTTCCGAACGCAAAATGATCGAAGGGAAGCTCAGAGAAAGTGAGGAGCGCTTCAGAGGCATGGCCAATTCGGCCCCGGTTCTGATCTGGATTTCAGGAACGGACAAACTCTGTACCTGGTTCAATAAGGTGTGGATTGATTTTACCGGCCGTACACTGGAGCAAGAAATCGGCAACGGCTGGGCGGCAGGCGTTCATCCGGAAGATTTTGATAGTTGCCTTGACACCTATGTAACCAACTTTGATAACCGTCAGCCGTTCTCGATGGAATATCGCCTGCGAAGATTTGACGGCACATATCGTTGGTTACTGGATAATGGTACTCCGACGTACGAACAAGGCCTTTTTAGTGGCTACATTGGTTCATGTACTGACATCACCGAACGCAAGCAGTTGGAAGAAACTCTTCGGGAAGGCGAAGAGCAGATGTCTCTGTCGCAGGAGGTTGGCAAAACCGGCTCCTGGATATACAACCTTGAAACAGACCAAATTTGGGGGTCAGCCGAGGGACTCCGCTTGTTTGGTTTTCCTTCAGTTGCCGGTTTTTTTCCCATAGCAAACATCGAATCCTGCATACCAGAACGTGAGCGTGTTCATCAAGCGCTTGAAGACCTGATACGTGAGGAGAGCCAATACGATCTTGAATTTGCAGTTAACCCCGCAGACGGCTCTCCTCAAAAGATAATACATTCGATCGCCAGGCTGATAAGAGATCTGAAGGGAAATCCGGTCAAAATATTGGGTTTCATTCAGGATATCACCGAGGGCCAGCGGATAGAACGCAAGTTGCGTGAAAGCGAAGAAAAGTATCGCCATCTTATCAATGTCCTGCCCGACATTGTCTATTCATTCGACCCTGCACATGGTGGAATCTACTTCTCACCGGCAACGCTAACAGTACTTGGTTATTCGCCAGAGTACCTTTTAGAACATCCGATGTGCTGGCAAGAATCGATACATCCAGACCATCTGCCACAGGTGAAATTGGCCATAGAATACTTCAAAGCGGGTATGCCGTTCAATCTTGAATACCGCTTCCTTCATGCTGACGGGGGCTGGGTATGGCTTAACGACCGTTCAACCAACCTGCATGAACAGGGGAGTGAAACCTTCATAATAGGGGGCATTGCTACGGACATCACCACCCGCAAAAGAATAGAGGACGCCTTACAGAAATCAAGTGCATTTCAGGAAAGCATCATCGAACAAAGCCCTGTAAGCATGTGGGTTTCAGATGACAAAGGCACTCTCCTCAAGGCTAATCAAGCATTAAGAAATCAACTCAATGTTACAGACGGAGAAATTGTTGGCATATATAACATTTTCAAAGACCCTCTGGTTGAAAAACAGGGGTTTATGGGTCAGGTCCGGAATGTCTTTGATAAAGGCACGACAGAACGCTTTACCCTTGCCTATGACACCTCTCTGCTCACAAATATGCATCTAAAAAACAGATCACAGACAATTCTTGAGACAACCATATCACCGGTTTTTGGTTCTGAAGGACAGATAACGAACGCCGTAATACAGCACATGGATATCAGTGCGTTAAAACAACTTGAAGGTGAGCTGAGACAGGCAAAGCTGGCTGCCGAATCCGCCAGCCGCGTAAAGAGTGAGTTTTTAGCCAACATGAGCCATGAAATCCGCACTCCCATGAACGGCCTGTACGGTATGACTCAACTTCTGGAAATGACCGACCTGACCGAGGAGCAACACGAGTATGTTGCTTCCCTTAGATCGTCCGGTAAAAATCTGCTCTCCCTCATCAACGACATTCTTGATCTTTCCAAAATCGAGGCAGAAAAGTTAACAGCGGAATTAGCAGATTTCAGCCTACAGCAAATCATCAAGGAAATTGCCATTATGCAAAGACAGGTAGCCCAGGGGAAAGGGCTACGCCTGAATGTTGAGCTTGACGATGATATCCCCAACATACTTGTGGGAGACCAGATGCGGGTCAAGCAAATTCTCCTTAACATCCTGGGTAATGCAATCAAGTTCACGCCCATGGGAGAGATTACGGTCTCGACACAACTCCTTGAACAAAATGACAATTCAGTGTTTGTACAGATAGCAGTGCGTGATACCGGCATCGGTATTTCTCGAGACTTTTTGGAGCGCATTTTCACACCATTCACCCAGGAAGATGGCTCCATAAGTCGTAAGTACGGGGGAACCGGACTCGGTCTCGCCATCAGTCACCGTCTGGCAGAACTCATGGGCGGCAGCCTCTCCGTTGAAAGCACCGTCGGAGTTGGAAGCTGTTTCAGGATAAATCTTACATTTACAGTATCCAACAGTTTGAATGTGATTGTTGACTCCCCCCAGATAATTACCGCGCTCTGGGATGGACCTCCGTTGCGGATACTGCTTGTCGAAGACGATCAGACCAGCGTCAATTTTGGTCTATCACTTCTCAAAAAGCTTGGGCACGAAGCGCATGCTGTCTACGATGGTCGAGAATGTCTTGCTGCTCTGGAGAAGGCCACATTTGATCTTGTGTTGATGGACATCCAGATGCCGGTAATGGACGGCGAAGAAGCCCTGAAGGAAATCCGCAGAAAAGAAATAAAAACTTCACTGCACCAGTCGGTTATTGTTCTGACAGCCCACTCGTTACGAGGAGATCAAGAACGGTTCCTGGAAAATGGCTTTGACGGGTATCTTTCCAAACCTCTTGAAAGCAGGGAACTCATTTGTGAGATGAAGCGGGTTATAGGGGCAATGGTGAACGAGGGAATTAATGAATAAACGACATAAAATACTGGTTGTGGATGATGAACGTGTCAATATCCGACTTATTTCCTCTGCGCTTAAAGATTCGTACGACATAGTTACTGCGCTGAATGGGCACGATGCCATCAGTCAGCTTAAGGAGCATACACCTGACTTGATTCTCCTTGATGCTATGATGCCGGATATTAATGGCTTCGAGGTTTGTAAAATAATCAAGGCCAATACCGTCTATTCAGATATCCCCGTTATATTTCTCAGTGCGTTGGATACCCATGACGCTATACGGCACGGGCTTAATGCCGGCGGTATTGACTATCTGGTAAAACCAGTCGATTTAGACCTGCTCAAGCTGCGAGTGCGCAACCATCTTGACTTGAAAGAGCGTAATGCACTGATAAAGGAACAGCGAGATCTGCTTGTACTCCAAAAAAAAGAGCTGGAGTTTATAAATGAGCAGTTGCGGTCGACAAGGACCGAATTACGGAGAAGCCGGAACCAGTTATCAGATGTTATTGATTTTTTACCGGACGCTACGTTGGCTATTAATAAAGAAGGCCGTGTCATTATCTGGAACCGCGCCATAGAGAAAATGACCGGTGTTCCGGCCGCCGAGATGCTCGGTAAAAAGGATAACGCCTACACCATTCCATTTCACGGAGAGGTGCGGCCAAATTTGATGGATCTGGTTTTGGGCAATAGTGAGCAGGCAGGGGTCTGCTATCCTAAGGTTACTCGTACAGGCGACGCCCTTATGGGAGAAGTATTTTGCAAATCACTCTACAAAAACAAGGGAGCCTGGGTCTTTGCCAAGGCCTCGCCACTGCACGATGACTCTGGCAATATTGCAGGTGTAATTGAAAGCATTCGCGACATTACAGAGCTTAAACAGGCCGAAATGGAACTGCGAGAAGCAAACCAATTCAGTGAACAGATCATAAACAGCGCCCAGGAGGGTGTGATTGTCTATGACCTGAACTTACGTTATCGGGTCTGGAACCCCTTTATGGAACAAATGAGCGGAATGGCAGCCGACAAAGTTTTGGGTAAACATCCGTCGGAATTATTCCCGTTTGTCGAGGCATCTGGCATGATAGAACGTCTGGAAAAGGTTCTGGCCGGAGATCTGCCGACCACCATGGACTTCCCCTATTCGGTTCCAGAAACGGGAAAAACGGGATGGAACTCCGATCTGAGTGTCCCTTTACGGGATGCTGATGGTAAAATAATCGGGGTTATCGCCACGATTCGGGAAACAACCTGGCGCAAAAGGATTCTGGATGAATTACAGAACGCTCTCGAAGAGACCAAGAGTGCCAACAGCACGATGAGTCGCTTACTGCGCACGTTAGCCCACGAATTTCGGACTCCTCTCGGCCTGCTGATCGGCTGCACCGATATTATTGATCGCTACTGGGATCGTATGACCCCGGAAAAGCGGAGCCAGCAGAATGAGCATATCCAGAGTGCTGCGCGACAATTAAGCACTATGCTCAACTCGATTATCATGTTTATCCAGGCGGGAACCAGCATACCGTCCAAGTCTCTTGACCTTCTAAACATTGAAGAGTTCTGCCAGTCTATAGCCGCAGAAATAGTACAGGTTTGGGGCGCCAAACACGTTTTTGACGTTACGATTGATCCAAACTGCGGAATTATCCTTTTGGACAAGACGCTATTCAGGCGGATACTTGAAAATTTGTTGACCAATTCCTTCCGCTATACCCCGCCAGGAGGGTACGTTTCGTTGTACCTCCATCGGGAAAATAACCGGTTGCATCTGAAGATCAGCGACAAGGGTATCGGCATTCCGGAAGAGGACCTGACGATGTTATTTGATGCGTTCTATCGCTGCCAGAATATTGGAGATCGACGAGGATTGGGCCTGGGCCTCTCTATTGTTCAGGAATCATTGGTACTGATAGGCGGAACCATATCGTTGAACAGCAAAATTGGCGAAGGGACCACAATACGGGTTGAAATTCCGATTGATAACAATCTGAGCGGTAATAAGGAGATCACTTCATGTACTCCATATTGATTATAGAAGACGATCCCACTTACATGGAGATGATGGAAACAATTCTCCAGATGGAGGGATTTACGGTTTCATCCGCCTCGAATGGGCAATCTGGTCTTGCCCTGCTTCGCAAACAACGTCCGGACCTGATTTTGTGCGATGTTTTGATGCCGGATACCGATGGCTATTATGTTTTGGAATCGTTGAAGAGTGATAACGCACTTGCTGGTATTCCATTTATTTTCGTGACCGCTCTGGGGGAGCGCATCGAAATCCGCCGTGGCATGACAGAAGGAGCCGATGACTATCTGCCCAAACCATTTTCTGCCGATGAACTGCTTGCTGCTGTTATCGGCCGGATTCGACGCCATGAGTTAATTGTACAACGGCACGACACATCAGCTTTTCAGAAGGAAGAGGCTATCTTCCGCACGAGGAACATTACCAGGAAAGAACTGGGTGTTCTGCTGATGATTGGAAAAGGTGCTACATCCAGAGAAATTGCCGAACAGATGGTGGTCTCCGTGAAGACCATTGAGGCACACCGGTACAATTTAATGAATAAACTGGGTGCCTCAAACGTGGCAATTCTTGCCAGATGGGCGGTCGTCGCGGAACTGATGGAACATGATTCAGAAGAATGATTCGCGTGCGATTATCGATATTTCCGACCACATTCACACTTCCCCCCTCACTAAATTCTTCTCGACAAAATCGATACTATTAACTTCTAAGAGTTTACCCTAATAGACAGCGGCCAAAATTGGCTCTACTGTGGTTTAAAAGAGGCCGATAAGAGCGAGTCCCAAAAAACCGACGTAGAATTAGCGAGCTGAGTGAGTTGTCACAGCTTTTTCGCACGGCGTTCACCCGTTGTGCAGTGAGCCTGGCAGTCACCGTGGCGTTTGCGCAATCGCTAAATAAGGAGGATGAAAAGCCTTATGGACAAACGTTTAAGCATACTGGTTGTGGATGACGAACCTGTCAATATTCAACTTTTATCATCAGCACTCAAGGACGTGTATGACATTCTTACCGCGCAGGATGGGTACGAGGCCATCAGCATGCTTAAGAAACATACACCCGACCTGATACTTCTTGACGTGATGATGCCGGATCTCAATGGCTTCGAAGTCTGTAAGATCATCAGGGGTTGTGCCCAATTCGATGATATCCCCGTTATTTTTATCAGTGCTCTGGATACCTATGAAGGCACACGGCAAGGGCTTAATATTGGCGGAAATGACTATATAACAAAGCCGGTGGATTTAGCCCTTCTCAAACAGCGTGTACGCAACCATCTCGAATTTAAAGAACGTGATGCTACTGTAAAGAGACAGCGTAACCAGATGGTGCACCAAAAAGAAATGCTGGAAGCGGCCCTTGCTCGAGTAAAACAACTGGAGGGGATCATTCCCATCGGGATGTATAGCTAAAATAACTGAGTTGATCATAATAACTGGCATCATTTCGATGCCTTTATCAGTGAGCATTTTGAGGCTCTGTTGAGTCATGGTATGTGTCCTGCCTGCACGGAAGAACAAAATAAAATAATTGAGAATATGTTGATTCAATCTGATCATGATGCTTATCTGACTGAGTGTTCCATAGGGGCTATTTCAGCTGATGAAATTCCGTGTATGCCATCTGAGTGCAAGAAGGAAATGGCAGATTTTACATTTTGGACGGTTGGGCAATAATAGCCATGCTGCTCCAATCTAAACTTTTGACAGACCAGAAAAGCTATGTATGGTTTCCGTCCCGCTTGTACCTCAAAACCCAACCCGTATTGGTGTATTCAATTTGCGTCTCAGGTCTGCAATAAGCCGGAGATACCCAACATCAGCTTGGTACGCACCGGCCATATCACCACGATTTACCTTTTTCCTAACTTCGCAATGCTGATGATGCTTCGTTTGAGCAATTCTATCGTCGATCATCTTGTCCCTCCTTATCGTTTGTCAAAATACCCAGTGCTTATGCTGCCTCTCTGATTGCGATTAGCACAGTGCCAATATATCAAGGTATATATTTTAATTATAGTCAGCCTGACGATGGTTTTGCTGTAGGAGATCTGGGGGGGGGATGGTAAGACAAAGTCTGATTCTTTTGGATGTACGATGTAAAACGTTACGGCAAGAGCAACTGCGGTTATTTTTTAAACGTCGTCGAGCCGACCCAACAAAAACTCAGTAAGGCTATGTTTTGCTTGGCTTATACCCCACGTCAAAGGTTTTTTAAAACTAAGCTATTGCCTAAAAGTTGATATTAGATAAAACGCCGTAATCCCTTGAAGGCCAAGGGGGGTACCGGTGTCGGCTTCTATGTACAGACGCCACCGTGCTGGTCGGTGTCTTCTCGAATGACTTTAAACATGAGTCCACTTTTCCAAACCACTTAGCAGACTATCGCCTGACATGCAAAAAAGTAAGAGTTCCAGACTCGTCGATCTGCTGTCATCGGTCATAACGAGTTTATAATTCTTTTCGCGAATTCATTGATAACACTGTAGTGAACTTCCACCCCATCACGCTTGCCTTCAATTATTCCCTTGTTTTTAAGTAGTGCCAAATGCTGAGAGACCGTTGCCTGAGGCAGTCCGAGGCATTCCCAGATATGCTTTACATTGCACTCGCGTGTACAGAGACCTGCAACAATCTTCAGGCGGATCGGGTGACCAAGTACTTTCAAAACATCTGCTTCAACATTAAACTTCTTCTCTTTATCAAATAACATAGATCGACTCCTACTTTTTGTTTACCATATATACGGAATTAGAGTGGGTCAATCGGAAAATTGGTCTTATCCTGGGGAAAGCGGTTAAGGTGCCATTTTTAGGGTACACCTTAAAGTATTACTTGACTTTATACACTTCCACTGCCACATTGGGATCGGTTTCAATGATTTTTAGGCGTTAGTGTCGCATACCGTATCCTGTGCGGCTCTTTTAGATGACTGTAGGTTCGCGGGGGATAAAATGACAGGTGAAAAAGTTGGATACGTTCGTGTCTCTTCAAT
>CAIRND010000618.1 GCA_903879825.1 uncultured Geobacteraceae bacterium | reverse complement strand
GATCGCCTTCTTCGCCCACAATTCAGGACGGGCAAAATCATCCGCCACGGTGGCCTGAGCTCCGGCATAGCTGTCAAGGTCAGCCAGGTGAAAATAATGATCTGGAGTGTCGAGCAGGGAATGACGAACCCAGGCGAACAGATCCGGTTCGCCCGGACTGAACATGCCGGAACTGATCGTATCCATAACCCGGCGCACCCGCTCACTACGTTCATAATAGTCACGCGGGCGATAGCCCTGCTGCCGCAAGTTGAGCACTTCCCTGGTCAACAGGCCGAAAATATAAATATTTTCGGCGCCAACCTCTTCCCTGATCTCAATATTTGCCCCATCCATGGTGCCGATGGTCAGGGCGCCATTCATGGAAAGTTTCATGTTGCCTGTGCCGGAAGCCTCCATGCCTGCGGTGGAAATCTGCTCGGAGAGATCAGCGGCCGGAATGATTTTTTCGGCCAGGGAAACCCGGTAATCCGGCAGAAATGCCACCTTTATCTGCCCCCGTACCCGTGGATCGTTGTTGACCAGTGTGGCAACAGCGCTAATAAGTCTGATAACCTGCTTCGCCGTCCAGTAACCGGGGGCCGCCTTGCCGGCAAAGAGAAAAACCCGCGGAGCCGCCAACTCCTGGCCATCCTCTACGATGGAGAGATACAGGGAAATAATGTGCAGGACATTAAGCAGCTGCCGCTTGTATTCGTGCATCCGCTTGACCTGAACATCAAAGAGCGCCGCCGGATTGATGCGGATGCGATTGCTCGTCCAGACGGATTCTGCCAGTCGCTGTTTGTTGGCGATCTTTACCGCACGAAATTCCTGCTGAAAACTGCTGTCATCGGCATGGCATTCCAGCCCGCGCAATTGATCCAGATCAGTTATCCATTGTGTACCGATAGTGGCGCTGATCAAGCCAGACAATGGTGGATTCGACTTAAGCAGCCAGCGCCGCGGCGTAACGCCGTTGGTTTTATTGTTAAACTTTTCCGGCCAGAGCTGGAAGAAATCAGGCACCAGATCGGTTGTCACCAGATCCGAATGCAGCTTGGCAACGCCGTTGACCGAATGACTGCCGACAATTGCAAGGTGGGCCATGCGCACCTGCTGCGGCTGACATTCTTCAATGATTGACATGCGCGCCTGACGAGCTCCGTCTCCCGGCCACCGGGCGGCAACCAGATCGAGGAAGCGGCGGTTGATTTCATAGATAACCTGCAGGTGGCGCGGCAACACCCGTTCGAACAGCGGCACCGACCACTTCTCCAGTGCTTCCGGCATAAGTGTGTGGTTGGTATAGCCGAGCGTTTTCTGTGTGAGACCCCAGGCATAATCCCACTCCAGGTGTTCCTCGTCGACAAAAATACGCATCAGTTCCGCGACGGTAATGGCTGGATGGGTGTCGTTAAGCTGGATCGCAACCCGCTCCGGAAATTGTGCCAGCTGGTCGTCGCCATGTGCGGCACGGTAGCGCCGGAAGATGTCTCTCAGCGAACAGGCCACCAAAAAGTATTCCTGAAGCAGTCGCAGCTCTTTGCCACTGAGGAGCGTGTCTGCCGGGTAGAGGATTTTAGAGATTGTTTCAGAGGAAATTTTCTGCTCTACCGCATGGAGATAATCACCCTCGTTAAAAATCTGCATGTCGAAATCCTGCGATGAGCGTGCCGAATAAAGCCGCAGGTAATTAACACAGGTGCCACCGAAACCGGGCACCGGGAGATCAGAAGGCACGCCGATCAGTACCTGCCAGTCGAGCCACATCGGGTTATAGGTGCCATCACTGTCCAGAGAGTGTTCAATACGCCCGTAGATCGGTACGATGCAGGCTTCCTCCGGGCGCTCTATCAGCCACGGCGACCCTTGTGCCAGCCAGTGATCCGGCTTTTCAACCTGTTGGCCATTGCGGATATCCTGACGAAATAAACCGAACTCGTAGAGCAGGCCGTAGCCGTAGCCGGCATATCCGAGGCTGGCAAGCGAGTCGAGAAAACAGGCCGCAAGCCTCCCCAGGCCGCCGTTACCAAGTGCGGCATCCGGCTCCACCGCCCGAACCTCCTCGAGATCAGCCCCCCTCTCGGCCAGAACTTCACGACAGGTCTCAAGCAGATCGAGATTGTACAGGCTGTTTCCGAGTGCGCGCCCCATCAGAAATTCCATGGACAGATAGTAGAGACGTTTGGCTCCGGTGCGGCTATGGTGATCTTCCGTCCGGATCATGCCGTCGATCAGCCGCTCCCGTATCGCCAGGGAGGTCGCATCGAACAGCTCCCGATGGCTGAGCTGTTCGCCCGCGTTGCCAAGCGTATAGCGCGCATAGTGGCGCAGACTTTCGGAAAGGGAGGCGGTTGTCATCGATGTATTACTGCTGGAATCAGGCGTCATGAGGCTCCCTTTCTTATCGATTGCGAAAAATACCGACAGCAATCCCCCCCGGTATCGGGTCAAGGGAGCAGATGCGCTGTAAGGTAGCAATATGTTCGTGGTCCAACTCTGTCCACGCTTCCATCAAAAACAATCCGGAACTGCCGTAGAGATCTTTGGTCAGCACCATGCCTTCTTTCAGCTTGTGCGGCTCGACCTCAAGCTCAGTCAGCTCGTGGTCAGTGTGAACATACTGGTGGTCGTACAGGGCGTGGGCCGGTTCTGTCAGGAGCGGAATAAGGTGCGGCACGAAGGCCGTTCCTGATTGATCCGCCAATTTCTGCAACACCAGCTCAACAGCGTCCCTCCCCCCG
>CAIRND010000617.1 GCA_903879825.1 uncultured Geobacteraceae bacterium | reverse complement strand
TGTTTATGGTGTTACGAAAAGAGAGGGCGCAATTTAATTGCGCCCTCTCTTTTATTTAAACTTTCATTTTTTCAACTCGCTCAGCAGTGCAAAAGTGAACAGATAGAATTACGAGACCATACCTAATCCTGCCTTTATCTCTGTCAAACCATCTCTACCTGAATCTTCACACCCACTTTACGTCGAAGGAACCAAGTGCTGGCGATAACAAATAAAAGCGCTGCGAGTAACGGGTATTTCACCGCAAATATAAGTGGAGTTAAGGCAAAGCGCATCAACATACGCAGTGTATCGTGCTGTGCAATGAAGTCGGCTATCGGCGGACTGTGCGTGTAATAAAATGTCACAAAGGCAGAGCCAAGCTCTGATTGCAGCAGTACATCATCGCGGAAGTGACGGAGTACCATAACATGAGGATCAAGGTAACTGCCGAAGGCTGCAGTCGCGATGAAACAACCACCTCCACTTTTACTACTCGAAGTGGAAGCAGTACCAACAGTGCCACCACTTATGACAGCTGACCCCGTTACCGTGACCGGCAGAGACTTAGTATCTTTTGCACCAGCAGCATCTTGTGCCGTTATTGAAAGATCAAAAACACCTGCATTCGTTGGGGTTCCAGAGATAATTCCCTTACCAGTATCAAAGACTAAACCTGCAGGAAGCCCACCTGAAACAGACCAGGTTATTGGCACTGTTCCTCCGTTTATGGAAAGAGTCTGAGTGTAGGACTGACCAACGGTTGCTGCCGGCAAGCTCGCTGTTGATATGGATGGAGCAGGGTTAATCGTGATAGAGAATGGTGAAGTTGCCGTTTGGGATGAATCAGTGGCACTAACTGAAAAAGAATATTGTCCCGTAGCGGTGGCCGATCCGGAAAAAGCACCATTACTACCTAATATAATTCCAGGAGGCAGGTTACCACTAAGACTTACAAGCATCCAGGTTACAGAGCCAACGGCACCGGTGGAAGTAAGCGAATGGACAGGAGAACCGGAATAATTTACTCCTAATGTCCACGTACTGAGTAATACCTGATTTATGGAAATATTACTCACATTCAGGGTAAGTACTTTCGGATTACTCGTAACTTTTGGATTATTGCTATCCGTTATACTAAAGGTTATTGAATATGTGCCTGCAGGTATAGTACTTCCACCAAGCTGTTTCAATACTCCGGTTTTGGAATCAAATGTTATATTTGTGAGTAAAGTCAATCCTGGTGGCAACGTAATATTCCAGGTGTATGGGTACACTCCGCCTGTCGCAGAAAGGGATGCAAGGGTTGTGTCACCAGAAACGGTGGGAGTGGTATCCGGAATACTTGAGGTCGTAATAGCAATCGTATTTATGCCATCGCCAGTACCACTAAAATAGAGGGTAGTATTGCCGCCATTTGAAGAAATATCTGTTTTAAACGTATTGCTCGGATTGCCGGTATAAGAACCTGCAGCAGTTGGCGCAAACCTTACCGTCATGACATAGCTATTTCTCGGGCTTATGTTTACAGGTGCTGGCGTAAGAAAAGAAAACGGAAGTGTTGGTAATGACATTGTGGAAACCGTTAAAGTAGCATTACCGTCATTTCGTAGTTTAATTTTTTTATCAAGGACCTGACCAACGGGAACATTACTAAAGTCCAGTGCCCCATTAAGAATGGGGATATCGTTTTCGTCTGTTACAACGAGCTGCGGGAGGACAGAATACTTGAGCAGTTGACCATAAATATCAGAATTACCCGGCAGCCTGGCATCTTTCCAGATCAGCAGAAACTGCATGTAATTAATGTCACCAAAAGATACAGCAGGTGCCATTTGATTGCCCTCGTCCACATTTATTGGGACATTACCGCCAGAAAGATTGCCCTGTGGGTCAACAAACTGTCCATAAATATCAATATTTGAGAGGTTTGCACTTTGATTGCGAGCATCTTCCCATATAACAAGGTGTCTCTGGTTAACTGTGTCATATGCTGCCGCCGGTGAGGTCTGATCGCCTACAGCGCTACTCACATTAATAAGAGATCCGTACAGGACATAATTGGTTAAGTCAATCAACTGCGCCTGGATATCTTTGCCGGTTGCAGCAGTATTTCCTTGTTCTTCCCACGTTACCAACATTCGCTTAGATGCCGGATCAATTGAGATTGCTGGATAGAATGCCGAAATACCCAAAGATATATCTTTGGCTAAATTATTGATAAATCTACGAATGTATATTTTCTGGGGTGTCTTTTCAGACGTCGGATTTTTAGTAAATAGCGTAGAATAGGTGCACATTCCAGGGGCATTTGCATCAGCCCCGTAAGAGATAGTCAATTGCTCATCGAATTGCGATCCGCTCCATACAAGAAACGGGTTTCCATCAAGCGGATTATAGGCAAGACGCGGCTTTGTTTCGTCAGCGCTTACTGTCCACGTCTGGATTATCGCACTGCCACTGTCTGTAAGCGATTTTGAAACCAATTGTGAATAAGCCGAATCCGGAGGCGTAGTCACAATTCCCGTTGAAGACACATTGACATAGGCCACAAGGTTAGTTCCAGCATGATCAATAGGAATGTATGGAATGGGACCATACGAGTTTCCACATCCCTTACCGATAACTGGACCGAAAAGATTTTTAATTGGAGAGTACGTAACAGTGAGTGGAGTCGTTGAACCGATAAGAAGTGAACCCGGCTTTAAAGTAGCCAACAATGTACCACCACCAACCGTAATGTTAAATTGATTGGTATAGTCAGTGGCACCGTTTTTAATTGTTACAAGATATGTATCACCATTACTGGCAATCGCTCCGCTATTTGCACCACTATACACATTGCTGATAGTCAATGGTGAACCGGACTGCCAACTGCGAGCTGCCCAAGGAACAGAAAGTGTCTGGAATGAAGTCCAGTAAATATTTGGGTTACCGATCACGCTTGAACCGGTATTAATTCCAAATTCTATTTTACCGGCATTTACACCAGTACTACGTGGGAATTGGAGTACATTCGTCGCAGGAATGGTACGAGTAGTATTACTAAAGAAATATGCGAGTGCAAGACTTGAAGTTTGCGGAGCAACTGTGGAAATGGTACCGCCATCGTTTGCGACGTATACTCCAACTGTTGCAGGAGCAATGACAGGGTTAGCACTCGCAAGAAAGCCATCTATAGGAGATGTTGCATCGGCATAGGTTATCGTCAGTGTATCAGAAATTCCGATTGCATTAGAATTGGCACCAAGAGTTATAGAACTTGATGTATTAGATGCATTGGGAGCAAGTGGACTAACGGTATAACTGGTTACCGCGATACCAGTCGAAAACTTAACGCTCACAATTGCATTCGCAGCAGCATTTAAGTTGGGGAAACTTCCACCCGCAATAAGTGTTGTGGAATCACCGGATTTCCAGGTAGGCGCGAACGTAGCGGTTGAGGAATTTACAGCGTCAGGGTAATCATTTGTGTCGAAGTTACTCGTTCCAAGCCAAGCAACAGTAAACGTATTTTTAAAATCATTATAGATTACTTCCGGTTCAATCTGGGACGGGTCAGCAACATCCAGATGTTTTGAAATAACAGTAGAAGGTGACGCAAAAACTCCTGTCCCAGAATTTGCTTCGGCTTGTGCTATCAACTGTCCCTTTACTATACTATAACCGTTTGACGTATCAGCAAAAACCACGAGATATTTATTTGAATTATAATCATACGCAACTTTGGGTTGCCACTGATTTCCATTTCCCGTTGCAATAGGAAAATCGGAACCGCAGACAGGCAATGCAGCATTGAGTCCAACCGCAGCAACTGAACCATCACAAATTTTCCCATAAACATCAGCACCTTTTACAGGATTAGCACCGGCATTACGATAATCACTCCAGACAGCAACATATCTACCCTCTCTATCATAGGCAATTGCTGGCTGTTCTTCATTATTTACCCCGGAGGACACTTGAATTGAGCTGCCAGAAACCCCAGAATACACCTGTTTTTTGGATGTTTTTGCTTGATTGTCACTACCCGAGCAACCAGCTATGACAATATATAGAAGTAGACTTGCGATCGTAACAACATGTTTTTTCATGAATAACCTCGGCGGTAAAGCATATAATCGCGTGATAAAAGCTACGGAACCACCGTAACAGATTGCCAGCCTTCTTTATTTGTCAGTCCACCAGTGGAGGCAATAACATATACGTTGTAGCTTTCAGATCGGCTTCCAGGCAGAGTGAATTGAGAGGTAACTGAACCAGTACTATCAGTATTTCCAGAAGCTGGTGATTCGGCAGAAGTAATTTTAGAAGTGACTCCAACGGTGTACCAGCGGAAAGCAATAACTTGACCGGGAAGCGCTACTCCGCTTGATGGTGTAAATTTGGCTACGGCCGTAACAACACCATTACTTGAAGTGGGAGATGTGACGGTTAATGTACCGGATGATTCGCTTCCACAGCCGAACAGGCATGCACTCATAATGACACACAGCAACAATAACTTTTTCATATTTCAGTTCCCCTTGGTAATATTTAAAGCACGAACGATTGCTCTACTCAATGAAAACCCCACTCAAATCAACCACCAAATCAACTAACAGCGGCACAGCCACCTTGGCATCCGCTGCATATCGGTCCGGCCTGCCGAACTTCCCCTCTTCACCCAGTTTGTATACCAGCAGAGTATGTTCAGCCGGATGAACGACCCAATATTCCTTCACACCATGCCGCTCGTAAAGGTCATATTTAATAGTTAAATCCTTACCGCCTGTTGATGGCGACAATATTTCTATAATCAGATCCGGCGCACCTTTACAGCCTTTTTCATCAAGCTTATCTGGGTCACACACTACCAGCAAATCAGGCTGTACCACGGTTTCCAACTTTTCATCCGTAAGTCCAACTCGCTCTGACAGGCGTACGTCAAAAGGGGCAACAAACAATTCACACCGTTTACCATGAAGGAAGTTACCAATTTGTAAAGAAAGAGAGCGTGATATTCTCTGGTGGTTAGTTCCTGGCGCGGGACTCATTGAATACGCAACACCATCAATAATCTCCCAACGCTCATCATCAGGCCAGGTGAGATAATCGGCATACGTAAACTTCTCATTTTGTTTTGACTGAGGCACAGCCATAACTTTCTTCCTTATTCGTGATGCGTCAGAGTGTGTTGGTGGAGAGCACTCATATACAGTGAACCTTGTCATTGAACCAGCGAATTAATGCTAATTCAGTATCCGTGGGGTGATGAAGATGAGTAATTCTGATTTTATTTTGCTGGATACCGATGATTTAAACAATCGCCCCAAAAAGGGAATATCCATCAAAAACGGCACGCCATCTTCAGCAAGAGTTTCATCCTCTTTATAAATCCCGCCGATAACAGTCGTCTCCCCGTCTTTAAGCAGCATTTCCGTCGTTGCTTCTTTTGTGTTGATAGGAGGAGGACTTCCGGCACCAGCTGAATTGTTTGTTGCCTTGATCTCCATCCCTATTGTTCCATTGGCATTTATGTGCGGTTTAACTTCGAGTGAGAGCACAGCTTGGACAAACTGTGTTGTCGCACCTGTTGTAGCGGTTGTATTTTGATATGGTATTGATTGCCCTTGAGTAATTTTTGCTGTTTTATTATTTAACGTGGCAATTTTTGGAGTAGACACAATTTTTATCAGTCCGGCAGATGCGGCAGCATTGAGACGCATATCAAGTTGTATGTTGCTTGCAAGACGACCAAATGAAATCCCCATATTGGTACCTGGACTGCCACTCTGCCCTGAGGTTACCGTGGGGTTTGTCAAACCACCGAAACTGTTATCCATCTGGTTAATTCCCAAAAAAGATGCGGAGCCATCACGATAGTGAACTCCCCAACTAACTCCCAGGTTTTGTGTAAAGGTTGATGATGCTTCGACAATCCTTGCTTCAATCATTACCTGTCGTTCAGGAACGTCCATCTTGGAAAGATATGTTTTAATTCTATCTATATCTGATCTGATCGCTGTGATAATGAGCGTATTTGTTCTTTCATCTTCGTTAACCTTACCGGTGTTTGCGGTGATTAAACCTTCAATCTGGCTCTTCATGCTTCCTGATTTGCTGTAATTCACCGGAAAATATTCGGTATAAAGAGTTTCGTTTTTCAGTTGGGTCTTTTTTATATCCAACTCTTCCTCGGCGAGTGTTCTAAACTTTCCTTTACCTTTTATCAGAATAATATTGCCGTCTTCACGTTTATCAAGGCCCTTCGTGTCAAGAATTATATCGAGGGCCTGATCCCACGGGACATTAACAAGTTTGAGACTGATAGCACCGGTCACTTCATCGCCAAGAACAAAGTTTTTGTTGCTGACTTCTGAAAGCAGCTGAAATATTTTTCTCACTTCCGCATCAGCAAATTCCAGGGTAACTTTTCGTCCCTTATAGCCATGCGATGTGCCAAAAGGTTTAGCAGCTGAATCGGCACCCGGTAACAGGTCTGATGATATTTCTTCAACATTTTCTGAGGCGGGTTTCTGATATACAGACTTGCTTTTCTGACCCGTTGCTTCAACAATAAGCTTTTCTCTTGCCATGTCTTCAGGGTGTTTGAAGTCAATGTAGAGCATATCTCCTTCCTGGCGATATTCATAAGTTACGGTAGCACGGGTAGCTATGCGAATTTTTGTATCCACACTTTTCTTATTTTTTACCGATACAGGGGTAACCCGAAGAATCGGTGACACAAAAGAACGTGTTTCAAGGGAGTGCTGCAAGTTTTTCGGCAGAGAAGCGTTTTTAATGGTTACTGTTACATACCCAGAGGTTTTCACAGGCTGATCTGCGTCAATAGCCCCATTTACCTTGACTGACACTCTCGACACGCCATCAAGCACCTGAAAATCAATCATTTCAATTGCTGAGACGCCGGGCGATTTAGGTGCAGTTTTGAGTGTTAGTGTATCAGGGATAGACTGTTTTACCGCTTCAGGCTTAACTTCTGGAGGCAGTACTGATTTGGGAACAGGCAGGGCAGAAGCCGCAACAGCTGATTTACTAATTGAAGTGATATTTTTTTCAGCCGGTTTTTCAATCCTGGTGGCAATCAACTTTGTGTGTGCATTTTCATCAACAATTTTCGTTTCGAGAGTAATGACAACGCCCTTGTCTGTTTTGGCTGCAGTCGCTTCAGGAAAACTTTCATTTACGGCATCAAGAACGATACGCACCTTGTCAGGGTAGAGTCCAATGCGTGCTGAGGCGACACCTGAGGCATTTAGTGGCAACAACCTGGTAGGCAGGCCACTTTTAACATTAATCAGATCAACAACGTACCTCTCAGGCTTATTAAGTCTGAACGTTTTAAAATCACTGATAATCCCGTCAAGAGCCAGGGTAATTATATTTTTGTCAACAGTTATAGCGGTAAGAGTGCGGGACAACGTTTCATTCCCCGAAGAAGGAACGGTTTCCGTTGCTGCGGGAGCTTGTTCTGCAACACCGGAGGGGGTCGCGGTACTGTCTTGCTTAACAGCAGAAGCACCGGCTGCTAGTGCAGGAAAAGATATTTTCAACTCTCCAGGTTTATCGGGTAAGGCAGAGATCTGCGCTTCACTGTCATTAACGAGTTCAATTTCCAAGCGAGTTAATACACCCGCATCAGTATCAAAACGACTTGCGATTACATTCTTGAAATTGCCCTTATTAATAATCACCGGCGAAGAGGTATGTCCTTGAGTGACCTGTGACAAATCAAGAACCAGCCTCAGCGGAGAGGTGGTTTTGTAACTCGTGTAAGTAGCAGGTGAAGTCAGTTTTATATGTAATTCTGTGGTTGAACCCTCACCTGTAGCGATAACAGATTCAATTTCAGCGAGCTTTTTTGCATCCACTTGCTCAGCTGAAATAGCACTATCTGGCGCAACGGTAACAAAACTTGTAACTATTGAAAATATTATAAGCACAATTTTCAATGTTTGGTTCTTCCACATCATACGGAACTCCTTATTGTTTCCTTGGAAGGGTAAGTTTTATATTTTCTTTTCGGACCCTACCGTTGTCATCTTTAAACTGCTCCAAAATGTCAACGCCATTTGTGTTGATTGAAATAATTCTACCATCATTTTTCCCTATCAACATTCCAACCTTTAACACATAGCCTTTACCACCCGGATCCGTCACCATGGCCTGATTTTCCCTGCCACCGGTTATAATCCCAATAAGTTTAAATTGGCTCACATCAAAACTATGAATCGGCAGCGCATTGCGCAGAGTTTGCTTTTTTATTTCAGGAGTACTTTTCGGTTCTACCTTGACTGCCACAAAAGGTTTGAAAGGGTCTTTTTTAGAACTAAAATCGAATTGATTTGCCGATGGAGAGGATTGTTGTACAGCAGAGCTCACCTGCTTTTGCACAGGTTTTTGCTCGGTTGCTGCTTTAGGTGGCTGAACAGGGGCAGCAACAGGCGCTTGTTTTTTATCACACGCTGAAACGAACAGCGTACATACAAAAACAATGATTGTAAGCGAATATGTACTATTATTTAGGCACAATTTTTTTATCATCCTTAATCTCTTTTTTATCAAGGAAGCGGAATGTTGTAGCGAGACACGTAACCTTGGTCATCATACGATTATTTACACTCTTGATATCTGAGAAAGTTACATTGGTAATATTAACTATTCGTGGCAGGCTGGCAACTGCTGCAAAGAAATTAGCCACACTGAAATATGATCCTGAAACTAGAATATCGACCGGTACATCGGCATAAAAGTCCTTAGGGACCTCCCCTTTAGGCCTAAATGTAAGAAAATCAAGGCCAGCATTTTTGCCTAAGGTCGTAATACTCGTCAATAGAGATGGAATCTCCTTTGAGTTTGGCAATTCAGTTAAAGCCAGCGCCAGCTCACGATTCAGCTGTTCATATTCAAATTTCAATTTAGGTAGATTGTTGGCGATCCTGTTCTTTTCATTAATTTCGCTCTGAAGCGTAGCCAGCTGCGCATTAAGTCCACTAAGTTCCTTTACTTTTGGCAGATACAAAAACCAGACTAAAGCAGATGCTTCAATAATTGATACCAACGCTAAAATCAGAATTTTCTGTTTAGTTGGGAGTTTAAGTATTTTTTCTACATTTGGATCCATATTCAGACCACCTGAATGAAGTACTTTAGTTTTTGCCTGGGATTGCACCAGGCGTCTGCGTAGCTATTGACTTAAGCTTCATCGTTAAATCGAATTTTTTTAATTTTGTACCAGCCATCTCTGTTTGTTCTGAAACCCCCAACTCTACACCAGTAAAGTCATTAGACGCTTCAAGTCCTCTCATAAACTGAGCAATCAACTCTTCAGTGAAAGCAATCCCTGATATTTTCACTTCAGTAGCGGATTCACTATAACTGGTAAGCCATAATTGTTCAGGAGTCAGATCACTTAAACTGGCTAATCTTTGAGCGGGACCTGTTTTGTTTTTTCGCAGTTGGGCCAGGACATCGAGTTTTTTCTTCACCTGTTCCTTCAAAACTTTAATCTCTTCCAGCTTACCAATTTTACTTTTAAGTTCCGCAATCTTACTATTTGCCGTTGTAATTTCGTCTTTGGCGGCAGTGACCTGAACGTGCTTAACCGCATATAAAGCAATAATAAAAAGTGCAATTACAACAACAGCAACTCCCGCAATGATAACTTGCTGAATAGCTGTTTCTTTCTTTTTAGCGGCCCTGACGGGTAACAGGTTAATTTTTATCATTTATCCCCTACCCTCCTCATGGCGAGTCCGACCGGCACTGCCATAAACGGACCGATTTCCTGAAGGTATTCCGGGTCAAAGTCTTTTTCACTGTATTTAAGTTTTGCAAAAGGATTCAATATTTCAACAGGAAAACCAATCTTTTCAGCAATAGAATCAACAAGATTGTATATTTTAGAACATCCGCCGCTAACGAATACCCGAGAAATACGATCGTCACTTGCCGTTGAATTATAATAATCAAGCGAACGCCTGATTTCCTGGGTAATATTTTCGTTTACTTTCAAGATAACATTTCGAAGGGATTCGTTAGTTGACTCATGAGCAAGAATTTTGCTGTTTTCTGCATCCTCACTACTAAGCCCGACCTGCTTCTGAATCTCTTCCGTATAGAGGTTCCCCCCCGTTTGTACATCACGGGTAAAAAGAGTAATTCCATCTTTGATAACATTTATATTCATCATACTGGCGCCAATATTTACCAAGGCAATAATATCAGTAGCGCTATAGTCATGATTCGCTTCAAACGCATTTTGAATAGCAAACGAATCAACGTCAACAACCGACAATTTTGTACCGGCTTCGCTGAAAACAGATACGTAATCGTTGATAATATCTTTTTTACTGGCGACAAGCAGTACATTCATTTTTGATGGGTCACTGCTGTCAGGCGATAAAATTTGAAAATCCATATTGACATCATTAATATCAAAAGGGATGTATTGTTCCGCCTCCCATGAAATCTGGTCCTCAAGCTCTTCCTGTGGCATTGCCGGCAGCACAATTTTCCTGATAATCACAGAATTGCCGGAGATGGAACACACCACATCCTTGATTTTTATACCAAGACTGGCTATCAGGTTTTTAATAACCGTTGCAATGGCTGAACTGTCCATCAAAGTGTTGTCAACAATAGCCTCAGGGGGTAAGGGGGATATACCCACATTCAATAATTGGAACGACCCTTTATTAACATTCAGCTGAACCAGCTTCACGGAACTTGAGCCGATGTCTATACCGATAACCTCTTTTTTCTTCTTAAAAAGAAACATATCTGGTCCCGTTATTCCTGATCCTGAAATACTTTGTTTTTGTCCTCAAGACCGAACCCGAACGCCAGAATAATTTTCCGCATAGTCTCCACACGGCATTCTTCACCCCGTTCAATTCGTCCTATTGTCAGGACAGAAATACCAGCCTTGCGGGCAAGTTCCGACTTGCTCAACAATCTGGACTCACGTATTGCTTTTACCGAATTTGTACTTTTCATAATTTAAACAACCTATAAACATTTTTTGTTTGTAGGACTTTTACTATAATTCATACTCAAGTCAAGCTAATTCCATATAACTATGCATCAAAATGCATAAAAGAGCGGCCATAGCCATTTTTGAGATTTAACGGTGACATCACAAGCCCCCCGCTACAATTGTCAGATTAACGGCATATTTCAACGTAATTGTATTACGCAAGTAATTTTGTATTGTCTCCAGAATCACTTTTTGGTGGTGTCAGTAGACATACTGAATTGATATCTTGGATTTTTCGGAAGCATTTTGCTGGCTTTGCGCTTGCACCTCGATACGGTATCGATAGGGAATATGGGGATTCTTATCCCCTGTTCCCCCTTCTCGGTCTGAGGTTGAAAAACCTTCCAGGTTTAAGGAACTCGGGTCTGAATTCCCGGCAATAGAGACTGTTTTTTGTTTCATAACACGGCCTGAGTTAGTACTTTGATTCTCAAAAACTATCATTTTGTGTTCCATCGTATCCACGATTTTAGTATAAACAACATAAGGCGTGCCTGAAGCAGAATTAAGACTGAATTTAACATCAAATCCATTATTGGCGTCTAAAGAATAGTTTTTGCATGCGGCAGACCAATTAGTATTATAATTCAATATTTTAGTGCGTAAACAATCTGAAATAGTGGGTGAACTCAGACCAGCCAAATATGTGACCATGCCCGATTTAAATGTTGCATCTGATAAGAGTGGATCACGCGCATCCACCAAACTTTTTATCATAATATCTTTCAACATCATTTCTACACCACCATATGCCGCTTCGGTTGCAGTTCTGTAACGCTTCACTGCACCTGAAGTTCGAATACCTGACATAACCATATAAAGAAGAGTCATGGTAATTACTAGTGATAGGGCCGTAAACATTAAAGAAGTCACCAAGGCTATTCCCTTTACGTTATGTAAACACCTCATGGCAGACATTTCTATCCTTATCAATATGAATTACTGAAGATATTTTTAGGACGGATAACTATTCGATAGAGCTTCCAGCGATATTTTTTTTGTTTTTCTGACAGGTTATATACCTTGGCAGTACTGATTCCGTCGGTTGTATCCCCCACAAGTATGCTCCCTACTGGTGACACATAACTAGGATCGACTTTTCCTTCCTGGGCTAAAATGTAGATTTTTATAAGCTTTAGCTGTTCACGAAGCTTCTTTGGATCTGTCAGCCAGCTTTTAACATCACTGGATGCCACATTTGAAGTGGTTACGTCACCGCCAGCAACTAATGAAAGGGATGAATATCCACTTACACTTGATTCTTTTTGACTGGGTGCTGTTCCTGCGGCAGAACCTGCCGGAGTAAGAGGGTCTGAATTCCATCCCAACACGACCTGCATATCTGCGACGCAATCAAGCAGTGGTAAATAGTTATATGCACCGCCAGTCGATGAGCCATGATTGACTGTAGCCTTATAGAGTATTCCTGTTTTCTCTGCGCAAAAACGCGGGACTATATTGCTATCCAGATTTTGGCCAATAAAAAAATCAGTCCGATTAAACGGCATACGTGGGTCTGGAGTGTTATCATCTGACAGTCCATAAATCATATATGTCTGATTTTGATCCGTTGGCGAGTAGTTCTGAACAAAACCAGATGAATTAAATGAAACGGAAAAATCTGAGGTAGTACCGCTCGTAGCTGCAACACTTCCTGGCCCAACAATGAGAGTATGGTCAAAAGCCTCACTATTAAGATTTGAATTAACCACAATAACCATGTTTCCGGCATTAGGGTTATTTGATGCAAATGCAACAGGTCGTGACTCCCAGGGATTTGCACTATAATTCCTAAATGGCATATACGTCCAACGTTGACTCGCCTTGTCTCTTCCCACTGCTGTTCCTTTTACGGCAATATAGGCAGAGCTAAAGTTCCCTAATTTTGCATACGCAACAAATGCACGAGGAACCCCATTTGGCGCGTCATTAAGTTTCAGACCTTCTGAATTTGTAGCTTCTTTATACGTAATGCCACAGTTTTCCAATGGCCCGGTATTAGCCGGATTCCTGGCACTCCAACTCCATGGCAGGCCGAATCCCATCTGTTTAAGATCATGTTGCATTACTTCAAGACCAATAACTCCTTCGATGTTGCTTTCTTCCATTTTTGAGAGTTTAGACGACTGGACGACAATTCGATTAAATGCCTCGCTCGCAATTACCATAACAACAATAAAAAGCCCCATGCTGACTACAAGCTCGATGAGTGTAAAGCCTTTTTGCATATTATTTTTATCAAAAAAACATTGCACACGACACCCCAATCACTGACTTTTAGAAACAACGGTGGACACTGAATGTGTATTTTTTTTATTTTTATATTTCCATGCCACATCAACAACAATTTCCTTCGATCTGGTTGTCGCACTTGATGTCCGTGTAAATACATTTTGCTGCACGGAATAGTTTTTGAAAATGCCCCGAATATTTATTTGTTTTGTTACCTTCGGTATCGACGCAATAGAAGAAAAAACCTTGGATCGTTCGTTCATCATCTGTTCGTCCGCCACAGAAATAGCACCGTTCCGCAGCACAGTGTCTAAATTATATGATATAGCCACATTTATTCCCTGAAGCATCCCAAGCAGACCTACCATTAAAATTAGTATAGCAACCATAAACTCAATCAAAGTAAAACCGGAAGAGTTACCTGTCATCACATACTCCTGATCCAGACGAATCGTTTTCAGTGCCAACATTTACCCGCACAGTATGGATTGTCAGGCAATTTATGCCACTAGTTAATTTCGCAGCGCCTCCTAAAAATATAGTGGCATTTGAGGCACTTGAGATCATTCCCCGTTCATCAATCTCAAGAATATCATTTGTTCCGACATAGTTAGTGCTGTTGCTGCCTGTAACACTTTTTTTCAACGCATACGTTACGGTATGAGTCCCCCCTGGAATAATCGTACCGTGAGCCAAAAGATCAGTGTCAGAAGACCATGTTTCAGTGCTGTATGCTTTGAAGACATAACTGTATTGGTCAAGAGTAATACTATGGCGCTGCTTAGTTGTTAATGCTCTCACTCTCACTTCACTAATATCAGAAGCCATTTGTCGAATTTGTGCCTCAACTCTATTTTTTTTATCCCAATCGCTAAACTTAATCACGGCTATTCCAGATAAAATAGCTATAACCGTTATAACGACCATAACTTCTATCAATGAAAATCCGGCATCCTTCATCATTTCATGCTTTTTTCTACTATTCAACACTGACATTACCTCTCTTGGATATGCAGAATTCTTTTGAGACCTTTATTCGACAAAAGTGGGCGTACTCCTTTACCGGATGCCATACCCATGAGTGACGTGCCGTCAGCATGGATATTTGCATCCAGCTTACGTCCACTCTTATCCGTAAATTTTGTCGCCAAATCAATCAAAGTAATACCACCGCTTGAAGTCTGTACCGGTGCCTTGCCTACCAGACTACCCGCAGGGGGAGTACCTCCTGTATCATATTTTACTGCCCATAAAGAGGTACTTCCACCTGGAGTGCACACATCCGAATTAGGGGTAAATGTTGTATAAAAAATGATACCATTTGTAGCTGCCGTCACATCACTTACAACTCTCTCGGCTCCAACTGTGCCACCAGAAGCAGCTGTATCCATATTTATATACCAACCTTTTTTTCCGGTAGTTAATGTTACTGCAGGTGGTGTACCACCCTGGTCTTGTAATTCGGCCATGCTGACAGCAGTACATGCTCCTGCCGTTGTAGCCATGGCACTTTGAGCGGAAACTGAGTACTGCTTGTAGCACGGGTCTTGTACACCATAGAATTTTCGTGGGGTATTTACCTCATCGCCAGAAAAGAAGTAACGACCTTCACCGAAATACACCCATAGCTTATTACGGTCTCTGTCCTGAAGCTTGCCAATAGATGAGGTAATTGGACCAACATCATTCGCATCACCGATCAGAGAGCTTACGAACCAGTTCGTGGGGTCTGGATCATTGTTGGTAACCAATCTCGTAACACCACCTTTATCCCAGGCGGTTGGATAACCGGAAGCCAGCGAAGCCTTGGTATAGGTTACATACACGACATCATCACTATAATAGCCGGTTTTTGTCGAATCCCAGCGATCAAGATCGACAACAGAGTTTGACAGTGAGTTGGCAAATGCAAACGGTATCAACGTATCTTTTACCCAATAGTTAGTTCCCTTGGTAAACGGCATGGTTGCATTAAGATCCACAATATAAATTTTAAGATTCTGATCCGATCTTCCGGTAAACTGCTGAGATCCCTGGTCAATAGCACCGGTTGGCCCTGAAGCAAACACAGCAAACCAGCGACCGTTTTTTGTTTTATTTGGTGTACCATCCGCATCTTTCGCATTGATCCTCACAATAGCAGTTCCAGCAGATGTAAAACCCAAACCCTTATCTGCTGAATCCGCAACTGAATAATCAGAAAATTCCCACATAAACTTCGGAGTAGGCGTGGTTGGCGGTGTAGTTGTATTCAAAGTGTTATACGATACATCCAGAGCAAAATAAGATGACATGCCAATGCCGGCTTTGGGTGACTTGACACAATCTACATTGTTGGTCAAATTTGAGTCGTGATTTAAAGTTTCATTGCAATTACCAGCATAGTCGCGGCTTGCACCGCCGAGCCCCATCCCGCTAACAAGAACGGTCCCCCAACTTGAAGTATCGATATTTCCCGTTGAGGTTATTGAGGTAGAGCGCACACAATCCCAATAATTAGTGCATGTTGCCGTTGAAGGTTTAAAGATTGAGGCATCGACAAGTGCTGGTGCACCATCTACCAGACATTGGTGACAATATTCGGAACTGGCCTGATTTTGGAGATATGGAAGTGCCTGTTTTGGGATAAACGCCCACTCTTCTTTACCCATATCGGTACCGGCAATACTTGCAACCCGGTTTGGTTCCGATCCGCTATTAATGTTGGTAACCACTCCAAGCCTGAAAGCATGCATCATGCCGTCATTTGAAGACGAGTAGACATAATTTCTAGCCTTATACTGATTTGAGTTAATAAACGCGCTATAAGACGAATCAGAATATGCTTTATCATATGCGTTTAAAGCAATGGACGATTGTACCTGTGGGGTAGAGTTGATTATATCACCCAACTTCCATTCCGTCGGGAGAGTCGTGTTTAAAATGGACGTTACCGGGTCAGTGAAACTAACCTTGCGCGATCGATATTCGCTCCTGTCTACTCCACGGATATAATTCACAAGATATCCGGCTTGAGCATCCGTAATAGCCCCTGCATCCGTCGCAACGCCCAAATTCATCAACGGCCGCAGTGTACTTAATTTATCATTCTTGAAGGCGTTGCTAGTGTCGGTAATAACGGAACTGGTAAGTGGCGTGTATATATTCCGGTTTGCAGCGTCCATTTTCTGTAACTGGGCGCCTGCCCTCCAGAGTGATTTAGTCGTAAAAGAGTTACTCGGCAGAGTTTTATCAACCAACAGATTAAGTTCCTTGTTGCCGTCAGAATCTTCATATATTCCACTATAATTGATCACTGGATCGAGGTAATACCATAACGCCTGCATCTCACCCAACCACTTGATACGACTGTCGTTTGGCCATTGTGGATAGAATAGTGCCTGAATCATGTTGGCACCACGCTCGCCACTTTTATTATTGGCAACAGCAGCGGCCGTACCTGATGCGGTGCTAATCATAATATTACTTAACGCCAGGTTAAGTTGTTTTTCAAGCATATCTCCGTCAGTCGCTTCATAATAGCCGTTATTGTATTCTCCGGCATCCGGCTTTTTATTGGTTGTAAGTCCGGAGGACGAGCTCGGTGCATCAAACTCATTAAAGTACGAACCATATTTGGCAGTTTCCTGCAATGTTGCCGTACCCGAACCATCACCAAAAGCGTAGACAGTGTAAATATTCAAGTTTTGTGTATTGGCAAATGCATGACCGGATCTACCAACAGTGGCGCTTCTTAAGTCATTGTTATGGGCATAATAGGCAACCCTGGCGAGCAAAGACGTTGGGGTCGGCAGCCCGGCGGCGGTTAGTCCATTAAACCAACTTGTGAATGCAGTATCCGTAACATTTGCACCTGAATTAGTCGGAACATTCGCGTCGTTGGTCGGCTGACCATCCGTCAAGATTATAACAAAATGCTTCTGGCAATTACTTAAAACCGGGTCACTAATCGACGTCGAATAATTTGTTACCGTGCCATCGTCATTTTTATTATATGCACTGTCTACTCCTTCATAATAGCGTATCGCCTCATACAGACTTTCTGCCAAGGGGGTATTCCCATTGGGATTGGTGTCTGAACTTTCGGCCCCGGCAATCAACACATCCAAAGGGGCTCCGAGTTTTGCATCAAAGTCGAGTCCATTGTATGGCGACACATTTGGCATGGTAACAGAAACAATCTGCCCTCCATCCGAATCAGTTAAGGCTGGAGCAACATTTTGCAAGTTAGAGTTAAAAGCCATTATTCCAAAATTCACTTTATCGTAGACATCATGAATAAGGCCTTTCGGCTCGCTAGTACCAAATTCAATCAAAGTATTATTTTGGGCTTGCAGAACGTATTTCGTCTCACCATTTGAAGCTGTGGGTGGACGTGGAAGGCCGTTCATATCATCCACCAAGCCTCCGATAAGAATTTTACGTATGATGTCGACTTTTTGCATATTTTTGTAGTTGAGATAGTTTCCGGAGATGCCAACAGTTCCGATCTTGGCACTAAAATCAGTCGCAGCTGTAGAGGGAATCCATACACCGGATGTAAGAGTATAATTTTTGGTTTTATCAAAATACCCGTAAAAATTTGAGCAGAGATCCAACGCACTGAAGGACCCGGTCGCTTTACATGTGTATGTTTTAGTTTTATACGCAAGATCACCCATACTTCCAGAAGTGTCAAAAATCAGCAGAACATTCGGCTTTGTCGGCGTTGTGCCACCCATGAACGCTGGAAGTTGACAGTAACTTGCAGTAGCAGTTGTTGTGGATGAAACAGGAATATATGAAACAATGAGTTGGGCGTGGTGGGCAAGATTTGTAAAAGTATAGGTGTCATTTACAAGTGTCGACGTAACATCGATACGACTGCCTGAATTGGAGAAATTACCTGTTCCCGTGTCAAAAGTCTGATACTGTACTTCAACTTTCTGAATTGCACAGCCGGTGTTCTTTGAGATAAAAAATGGTTGGCTGGAACCCGCATCATAATAGGATTGGCCTGCAGGCACAATATTGTCCGAAGTTGATGTGCCACAGGCTGGATACGTAGCAGCTGAGTCAACCACTGTGGAAATATAGAAACCCTTGTGCCTGAACTTAAACAACGCGATGGCACTACCTATAGCAGAAGAAGCAGGAGGAGGGGTATAGTCTCCAGAGCCTGTATTATCTGTACTCGACGAAATATAATTCAACGTTCCACTTGAAGGGGTAAGCGAGAGATCAACGTTTTTGAAGCTAATACCTTCCAATTCACAACCATTATCTGTACCTCCGGGATCGGCTAATCGGTACCAGAATTTAGTATTATTGGGATAGTTTATTAACGTCGTAACATTAGCGGCGGGGTCGTTGTCTACCGTATCGTAAGGGTAATTGAAACCACTGTATAGCAACGGAGTGGGAAGATTAGTGTCAACAGTAGGCGGAGTAAAAGCAATATTGCTATTTGTTACATAAGAGCCTGCAGTAGAACCTCCGGGAGTTGCCGGTTTTGCAATCGACACCAACTTCCAACAGGCGGTATATGCTGAATTGACCGGTACATCGGGGAAAACATCTGAGTAGTAATTGTATGCCGTAATTGAAGGCTCATAATAGACGTACACATACATATTCTGGTTATATTTAGAGCTTGATTTGTAATTGAATGTGAGCGTATTTTCTGCATCCTGAACAAACGTACTATCTATCCAGTTGGAAGGATCGGGAGCACCCGGAGTATTTTTACTCGAAACAATTTGAGTTTTCACGCGTTTAATAATGTGGCTCGTATTTGGTTTAATCTGTATCCGCAGATTTGAATAATTAATTGTGAACTCGGTGCCATTACATTCGGCTGCAGTGACATACCTATTAGTCCAGGTAGTGTTCCTCCAATAAACCGTACCAATCCCATATCTTATCCCGCTTCCCGTAGTACCGGCGGTTGCAGAATCCCACCATCCCGTCCCAACACCACCTACCCCGTTGGCGACTGAAGGAGTGTTGTACGTTGCACTGTTACTATCACCAACGTAAAAAATAAGTTTTCTCGTTTTAGAATGTGCCGTTTCAGAAACACCAAGAATCATAACCAAAACCATTACGAACAATGATGCTATTTTCCCAATAAATGTGTTTTTCACTGCAACACCTCCCGACTCAACACTTCCACATTACCCAACAGACCATTCACACTGTATGTTCAGCACATACACAGTATTATACTGGTACTTTTACCTAGTACCTTTCATAAGCTGCGGATTCGACATTAAAACAACACCAGTAATAACCAGCAGAACAATCACCGTTAAAACGAGAAGATTCCTTGTTGAAAGGAACTTCGCCATCATCTGCTCCATCGGCGACAATATTTTGCCATGGCAGTAAATGCATACTTTAAGCTTTGGTGCTATCGGTTTCTGGCAATAGGGGCAGTTGTGAAGCACTTCCTTAACGATCGGCTTTTCTTGTTGTTTCTTCTTACGCTCCGCCAGTTTTTCGGCTTTAAGTGCCTTATATTTTTCATACTCCTTGGCGTAATCCTTATATATCAGCGACTCGGTTATAGTTATAAAAAGCTCTTCAAGCTGCTTCAGGTTCTCAACGGCACTTGCCCGTTCAGTTTGATCTGAGGACCGCACGGACTTTTCATATTCATCCTTCAATTTACGGTAGGTTTTCTCCACCTGTTCCGGGTTATCGCTGAATGAAAGCCCCATTGCCTTGTAGCACAGCTCAATATCGGAAAACTCTTTCTCATTTTCAGCAGCATCGCTCATATTATTTCCCTTCTAATGTAATAGTCATAAATGACATATAATTTAATCACACGTTAGCATCTTAGAAATACAGCAAAAGGTATACCACAATAGTTCAGTTTATAGCACATTGAAATACTTACAGTTTTTAACAGACATACGAAAGCTATGCAATATATTCATCACCAGACCACATACAGAAGCCCCTTACTATGCATTTTTTTCATAGTAAGGGGCCTCATAACACGAACTTATACTCCATCTTTAAAACGCGACATTACTCCCTGAAAACCCTCTTCATATCAACAACTAAATCACCAAGAAGTGAAACCGGCACAGAGTCACCTTCGCCATAAACGTTCGGTGACGTATAGGCTCCATCATCAGAAAGCCGGTACACAAGCAACGTCCTGTCATTTGGATACATAAGCCAATATTCCTTCACTCCATGACGCTGATAAAGTTCATATTTTGTAGTAATGTCACGCTTGGCGGTGCTGGGGGAGATAATCTCAACCACAAGATCGGGGGCGCCTTTAATGCCACGGTCATCAAGCTTGCTACGGTCGCAGACGACCATGAGATCAGGCTGTACAACCGTAATGATCTCTTCGTCTGAAGCCTCCGAAGATTCCTGAAGGCGAACATCAAAGGGGGCAAGGTAGACCTCACATGTTTTACCCTCGAGATAGGAATGAAATTGCACATGCAGGTCACCGAGCCATTTTTGATGTATCCGGTTCGGGCCCGGACTCATACAGAATGCTTCGCCGTCAATAAGCTCCCAGCGTTGGTCGTC
>CAIRND010000616.1 GCA_903879825.1 uncultured Geobacteraceae bacterium | reverse complement strand
CGGAAAGCCTTCACCCGCCATCCAGACGATATAATGCTCCGGTAGATCAATCAGCAGTTTTCCTTTGTGAGCTCCGTATGGCATACGCATTCGGGCCAGTTCAAGTAAAGCATCAGGATTAGCACCGGATTCAGTGCACGGTCGCAAGGTGTCTTCAATCATGAGATGCCAGCCGGACACCAAGCTCAAACGCCTTCTCGCAATCAACCGGAAACACCGTCCTGTGTCGTTCTTTGCGTTCTTCCGGATCGAAATAGTTGAATACTACCTTGTCGTAATCCTCAAACTGGAGGGTTTCAAAGGAACAGAGAGTTTCTGATTTCCCGAATATTCTCGTCAGATAATTTTCGTTCATACCGAAATGCACCGGATAATGATACTCGTTCATAATCTCTTCCGAGACGTTCATTGTATAAATAAAAGCCGTTGAAATTTTACGATCAAACACGGAACTTGGTGGTCGAGTATAGGCCAAATACTGGAACAGCAGCCTCTCCATACATGACCGCATTTCTCCCGTTACCGTACCAAAATAAATCGGCGAACCCAGTATCAAGGCGTCGGCACGAGCAATCTTTTCGAGGATCGGGGTGAGCCCGTCTTTCATCGCGCACGTGCCGTAACTCGCACCGCCTTTCAATTTACAGCAAAAACAGCTCGTACAGCCCTTGTAATCCAGATCATAGAGATGGATAAGTTCTGTCTCGGCTCCTTGAGATGCTGCGCCTTCGAGAGCCTTTTCGAGCAATGTTGCGGTATTCCATTTCTTTCTCGGACCGCCGTTGATAGCTATTACTTTCATGTATTATACCTCCGTGTTGTACTTATATACCGTGAGAGAAAGGTGTTTTGCAATAGAACGGGTAGAAAAATTTAGATTGCATCAAAGCACTCCGCTTATAATTCATCCCATGAATTTAGACGATATCTTCATTCCTAAATCGCTTAATAAGCAAAGCGCCAAAAATAAGGCAGTAAAGAAGGACATTGGCGAGTGGATATATGTGGCCGAATTCATGGAATAATGATTCGCGCTCAATCAGTGAAGATGCCAACTGTTGAACTCCTAAGAGCTTCGGCCAGAAAAAATAAACTATTTTCCACCATGTCAAGTCCGACGGTGGCTGGCCACCCGGTTGCTGCACTATCGCCTGCGCTATCTGACTGTGGCTGGCAGCAGCTATGCCGTCGGCGATAAATCCAACGACACCAACGCATCAGTATTTATAGCCTCTGCCGATAGCCGTGAATGGCAGATCAAGATCGAATTCCGGCACCTTCTTGGCAATCCAAGCGATAAAAGTATTACTGTTCGGTCCCGGAAAGGCCTTATAGGTGTCCGGCCAGGGGTAGCTGCCAGCGGCCTGAATGATGGCTGGAATCAGCTTCTCCGCTTTGTCTCCCCTGATTTCCTTGAGCAGGCGCGGACGTTCGCCATACCAATAGCGGTCTGGTAGATCCTTTTCAATGCGTACCAACGGAAGACCTCGATTTTGCCTCCAACCAATTAACTCGTATACCGTATATGAAGGGTTGTTGGCTGGTTTTACCGATATCCAGGTATGTACAGCGAACCAGCCACGCCATCCCCACGTGGGAGCTGCATAGGCTTGCACTACCGCTTCTTTTGTTACTGCAGGATCAGGGGCGATTCCAGCTGATTCGCGGCTTGCGGTTCGCCAGTCCTTGGAGGCACACCCGGAAACTGTTGCAACAAGACATAACAGGATCAATAATCTATTCATATTCTCTGCTCCAATACTGATTACCTACAGCCCTTTTCATGTGGGCTCTTTCTGCCAAATGGATTTTCCAAGTCACCAATCAACCACCACAGTTAATCGGATGGCGCTTACGCGCCACGCCTGGCGCACAACAAAAAGGCTACAGCTGATCGCTGTAACCAAGTGCTTTTTATGGCGAGGTAGGTATTTGAATGCAACGTAATAGTCCTTGCCTGCTAGTCGTAACCAAATAATTTATAACAATATTATGCATTTAATCCGCTAAGCAAAGTCCATTAAAGTCCAGCTAAATACGGTGAAAGTTGTTAGTTTAGTGAAACTCTTGCGAAGGTCCGATTATTTCTAATGACAGTTTATTGTAGTGATATTCAGGTGGATCAGAATTACTAAGGCCGCAGTCGTTGACACTACAATTTATTGTCTGGAAGATCGTTCTATATGGTAACGCGAAATTTAATCAAATGACGCAGACACCAATCCGCTTTCAAGAGCAAATTTTGTAAGCCCTGAACCGTTGTGAATATCGAGTTTTTGCATGATACGCATACGATGAGTATCAACCGTCCGGGGGCTGATACAAAGTTTGTCGCCTACCTGTTTACTCGTCATTCCCTGGCTGACACATTTCAAAATATCAAGCTCCCGCCTGGAAAGCAAATCCAGGCCATGGTGTGCACAAGTATCTCCGGGTTTTTGAAACATTCCAGAATAAATACGCCCCGAAGAGACAAATTCGATAGCATTGGCAATGTCTGCATAGGCTGATTCCTTGTGCACAACACCTTTGGCACCCGCATCCATCGAACGTCTGGCGG
>CAIRND010000615.1 GCA_903879825.1 uncultured Geobacteraceae bacterium | reverse complement strand
GCAACTTTTTTCCGTGTCAGGCCTTGCTCCTTCAAACGCAGCAGCGCATCCTTGCCGATAAATGATTTATCAAAATTGACGAATCCTTCCAATCCCGCCTCCAGCGGCGTGGTTTCCTCATCAATATCACTGCCATAGAGTGAATAGCCTACTTCAAGCCGCAGGACATCGCGTGCCCCCAGACCTGCCGGTTTTACCCGCTCATCTTCCAGCAGTAGATCCCACAACTCGCCGACCTTTTCAGACGGGATGAAAATTTCATATCCCAATTCGCCGGTATAGCCGGTGCGGCTGACAATAGCCTCAACGCCAAGAATCTTTGTCGTGATGAATTTAAAGTAAGGGATCGTGGCAACCTCTTCCCCGAAAATCTCAACCATAACGTAGCGGGAGAGCGGGCCCTGAATGTCCAGCTTACCCGTAGCAGCGGTAATATCGGTAAATTCGCCACCCCGCAGACGCCCTTTAATGGCGGCAAAATCCTTGGGAGCAGTTGCGGCGTTAACCACGACCATTACCTTGTCCTCTGACAGACGAAAGACGATCAGATCATCGATGATGCCGCCCTGCTCATTAAGCAGAAAACCGTAGCGCGATCGCCCGAGAGGAATGGTTTTCACCGAAAAGGTAAAAACATCCTCAAAGCCACTGGTCTCAAAGTCGCCCTGAAAAATAAACTCTCCCATGTGGCAGATATCAAAAAGCGCGGCCTGGGTGCGACACCAGCTGTGTTCGGCGAGAATCCCCTCATACTGGATTGGCATATCCCAGCCGCCAAAAGGTGCCATCAGGGCATGTAACGCACGATGCCGATCACAAATCGGCGTTGATTGAAGCTGATCATCCATTATAATATTCTCCCCGTGCTGTTATTTTCATATTTTCGGAGGCAGTTCTTTTGCGTATACCGACGTGAAACGTGCCGGCCATGGTAGTTCAATTGCTTCCGCCACGCAACCTGAAAAACCACGCAATTATTCATTTGGCGCGCCACTGCCCTTGACAGTTTGGAAAATACTCCTATAAAGGTACAATCGTACCGTAACTTTGTAAACACACCGATCATTTCAGGAGGACTGCAATGGACCGAAGAACATTTATAAAAGCGACGGGAACAGCCGTTTTGCTCGCTCCCACTCTGATCAAGGAAGCATGTGCCGCACACGAACCATCTCTGGTGGCGGTGGCAGAAGGGGCTGATTATGCAGCGATTACCCGTAGAGCCATCAACGCCGTTGGTGGCATGAAAAAATTTGTCAAGCCGGGCGATGTTGTGGTGGTCAAACCCAATATTGGATGGGATAGATCAAGCGAACTTGCCGCCAATACTCATCCCCTGGTAGTAAAGACCGTGGTGGAGGAATGCCTGGCAGCGGGGGCAAAAAAGGTCAAGGTTTTTGACAACACCTGCAACGATTCACGGCGTTGCTATGTCAACAGCGGCATCGAGGGGGCGCTCAAAGGAATGAAAGGGGTCGAGTGCAAACAAATTGAAACGGAGCGTTTTAAAAAAGTCACCTTGAACGGACAATTCCTCAAAGAGTGGGAACTGTATGACGAGGCGCTCTCGGCCAATGTCTACATCAACGTGCCGGTGGCAAAACACCATGGGCTTTCCAAGCTTACTCTCGGCTTGAAGAATGTTATGGGCATCATGGGAGGCAGCCGCGGTTTCATCCATCGGAATCTGGATGTTGCCCTGGCAGATGTCAACGCCCATGTTAAAAGCCATCTGACCATAATAGATGCGACTCGCATCCTGACTGCCCACGGTCCGCAGGGTGGCAATATCGCCGATGTCAAGGTTCTGAATAAGGTGATCGCCTCGACCGATACGGTCGCCGCCGACGCGTTTGCCACCACCCTGTTCGGCCTGAAACCTTCCGACATTGCGGTGACCGTCGCCGCCTACAAGCGCGGTCTCGGAGAGATGAATCTGAGCAAGATTAAAGTTGTGACGGCATAACCGGGTGAAGTTCGCCCCCGCCCGCATCTCCCAGCATATATTCCTGATCCTGTTTCTGATGCTGTTCGTTCAGACGGAATACCGTGGTCATGATGAAATCAGTGCCGCCGTCAACACCTTCTTCCGGGTCGACCCACTGGTGCTGTTCAGTTATCTTCTGGCGGCGAAATCATGGTCCTGGCTGCTGTTACCGGCCCTGTTGATGACGGTGGCAACACTGACCCTTGGACGTTTTTTCTGCGGCTGGATCTGCCCGCTCGGGACGATACTCGATCTGGTGACATCGAGAATCAGCAAAACCGCCCCAATAAAAGCACTCAAAGGGAATACCAAATACTGGCTGCTGCTGCCGCTGTTATCAACATCACTTTTCAACCTCAACCTGAGCGGTCTGTTGGATCCGATCGCCATTTTGCTGCGTGCCCTGACGTTTTTTCTTTATCCGCTGCTCGGCCTGACCGCCAGGGAGAGTTGGGTGGAACTGTACCACCTGATCGGGGAGCGACGCGATGCTGTGGCACCGGCATATAATCTGGTTCGCGACAACCTGCTGCCGTTCCGCGATACGATCTATCCGCTCGCATTCCTTTCGGCAGCAATTCTAATCGGAATTATTGCGCTGGAGCGCTACGAAACGCGAAACTGGTGTCGAAACCTTTGTCCCCTCGGTACGCTACTTGGGTGGCTGGGGCGTTTCTCTCTCTTCAACCGGGTGCCGACAACATTATGCGGTGACTGCGGGAAATGCCAGGAGATGTGTCCAACCAGTTTTGATGGCGCTGTTCTGCACAAGGATGAATGTGTACTCTGTATGGAATGCACTCAGGGATGCACTCAGGGCAGGGTATCATTTCGTCCCTCACTGAAACTGAAGGGGGGTGGCCCACTGCTACCGGAACGACGGGTATTGCTGGGCGGT
>CAIRND010000614.1 GCA_903879825.1 uncultured Geobacteraceae bacterium | reverse complement strand
ATGTTGGTACTACAATGTCTGTTCTCGTAGAGGGGGAGGGCAAGTTCCCCGGTCAGGTGTCCGGTAAAGGCGAAATTGGCCGTATTGTGAATTTCCCTGGAGATAGCTCCCTGATAGGCAACTATGTCGATGTAACAATAATAAAAGCTTACCCGAATTCGTTTCTGGGCGAACTATGAAACAAGTATTAAAGAGGTTTTTACCATGACCACGATCGAAGCAGCGGTTCCTGCAGCCAATAATTTTCTTAAAAACATAATTGAAGACGACCTCAAGAGCGGGAAACATAGCGGTGTTGTGACTCGTTTTCCACCCGAACCGAACGGCTATCTTCATATTGGTCATGCCAAATCGATCTGTATTAACTTTGGTCTGGCACGTGATTTTGGCGGACGCTGCCACCTCCGCTTTGATGATACCAATCCGGCCAAGGAAGAGTTGGAATACATCGATTCAATCAAGGAGAGCGTAAGCTGGCTTGGTTTTGACTGGGGGGAGCATCTTTATTATGCCTCGGATAATTTTGAACAGTTGTACCAGTGGGCTGTCTTTCTGATACAACACGGAAAAGCGTACGTCGAAGATCTGAATGCAGAGCAAATTCGCGCGTATCGCGGCACGTTGACTGAACCAGGAACGGAAAGCCCGTATCGAACCCGTTCTGTAGAAGAAAATCTGGATCTGTTCAGTCGTATGCGGGCGGGAGAGTTTCCCGATGGGACACGCGTTCTTCGTGCAAAAATAGACATGTCTTCGCCAAATATGAGTCTGCGCGATCCGGTTCTCTACCGGATTCTCCATACTCCGCATCCACATGTTGGTGATGCCTGGAAAATATATCCGATGTACGACTTCGCCCATGGCCAGACTGATGCCATTGAGAAGATTACTCACTCAATCTGCACCCTGGAGTTTGAATCCCATAAGCCGCTTTACGAGTGGTTTCTGGACAACCTGCCGGTACCAGCGCGACCACGACAGTATGAATTCGCCCGCCTGAACCTGACCTTCACCGTGATGAGTAAGCGAAAGCTTCAGGAGTTGGTACAACTTGGCATAGTCAGCGGGTGGGATGATCCGCGTATGCCGACTCTGGCCGGCATCAAGCGCCGTGGCTACACTCCGGGCGCTGTACGGGCTTTTTGCGAGCTAATCGGAGTCGGACGGAGCGATTCCTGGATTGATGTTTCCATTCTGGAAGAGTGTGTTCGCAGTGACCTTAATGAATCTGCACCGCGCGCTATGGCAGTGCTCCATCCACTTAAAGTTGTTATCGTCAACTATCCCGAAGGACTAAGTGAAGATTTTGAAGCGGCGAATCACCCGCAAAAGCCTGAGATGGGCACCCGTACCGTTCATTTTTCGCGAGAAATCTGGATTGAGGCGGAAGATTTTGAGGAGATGCCACCAAAAGGTTTTTTCCGTATGACACCGGGGGCCGAAGTCCGTTTGCGTAATGCGTATATTGTGCGCTGCACTGAACTTGTCAGGGATGAAAACAACACTCTGAAAGAGATTCACTGTACGTATGATCCTGATTCACGGGGCGGCACTGCTCCTGACGGTCGCAAAATCAAGGGCACCATTCACTGGGTTTCGGCAGCTCATGCTCTCGATGCGGAAGTGCGCCTTTTTGATCGCTTATTTAATGTGCCAAATCCAGATAAAGGTGGCATTGACTATAAGGAATATCTCAATCCGTTATCTGTTGAAGCATTACCTGCAAAGCTGGAAGCGAGTCTGGTCGATGCTGATATTGAGACCCGCTATCAGTTTGAGCGACTGGGGTACTTTTGCCAGGATACAAAGGATTCCTCTCCACACAAGAAAGTATTTAACCGTATTGTAACCTTGCGCGATGCCTGGTCTACCAAGAAGTAATAAATGAAGGAATGGTATATAACTACATGAATAAACAAAAATTTACATCCGGTTTTGTTTCAATTGTCGGACGTCCGAATGTTGGCAAATCTACGCTCCTGAATGCAATCATCGGCGAGAAAATTGTCATTACATCTGACAAACCACAAACAACCCGCAACCGGATTCAGGGGATTCACAATATCCCCGGTGGTCAGATTGTTTTCATTGACACCCCCGGTATCCACGCGGGCCGCTCGCGTCTTAACAAAAGTATGGTGGATGTGGCACGTTCCGCCATCAGCGGCGTCGATCTTTTGATGTTGGTCGTTGAAGCCACCGGGACAGCCGACCCCGCCTTTGTTCAGGATGTTTTGGGTAAGGTGAAGATTCCGGTGGTGCTGGTTATCAACAAGATTGACCTGCTGTCTGATAAAAATATGGTGTTGAAGAAAATATCAGACTGGGCGGCACTCTATCCGTTCAAAGAAATTATTCCGGTATCAGCTGGTCGTAATGATGGTGTTGAGCATTTGGTCTCAGTTGTGAGCGGCTACCTCCCAGAAGGTCCGGCTCTTTTTCCGGACGATATTCTGACTGATATGCCGGAAAAATTCATCGTGGCAGAGATGATCAGGGAAAAAGTGTTCCGTTTGACACGCGATGAAGTACCGTATTCGACCGCTGTTGTGGTGGAAAGTTTTATTGAACGAGAGAACGGCGTAATTGCCATCTCTGCAGCTATCATGCTGGAACGATCCACCCAGAAGGGAATCATAATCGGAGCGAAGGGTGAGATGCTGAAAAAAATAGGCAGTCAGGCACGTCAGGATATCGAACGCCTGCTTGCTACCAGAGTTTATCTCGAGTTGTTCGTTAAAGTTGTTGAAAACTGGAGCGAGCGGCCGTCAAAATTAAGAGAATTGGGATACGAATGAAACCTTTAGTAGCTATTGTCGGCCGTCCAAATGTAGGTAAATCAACATTATTTAACCGTTTGCTTGGACATCGTCGTGCGATTGTTGATGACACCCCCGGTGTTACGCGTGACCGCAATTATGCCAACATTACCCGCTTTGAAAAGCCGTTTATCCTCATCGATACCGGTGGATTCGAACCGGTAACCGAAAATCGTCTGCTGCAGCAGATGCGTGAGCAATCGCGCCTGGCAATTGAAGAGGCAGATGTCATCATCTTCATGATGGATGCCAGAAGCGGCCTGACTCCGGCGGACATTGAGGTCGCTGAGATGCTGCGGCGTGTGCGAAAACCGGTGTTTTTCGTGGTTAATAAAGTTGATGGCGAGAAACTTGAAAATGACTCGGCTGAATTCTACTCCCTCGGGATTGGTGAGTTATATACAATTTCCGCTGAACACAATCGTGGGGTCATTGACCTGGTGGAAAATATCCTTGCTGTTTTCCCGCCGACAGAAGCCCCTGATCCAGAAGAAAATGTCACGCGTATCGCTGTGGTCGGACGTCCTAATGTCGGTAAATCATCACTGGTTAACCGTCTGCTCGGCTTTGAACGGGTTGTCGCCAACCCCACCGCCGGAACAACACGCGATTCGGTTGATACTCCCTTTACCTGCAACAAAAAACCGTATGTCCTGATTGATACGGCAGGTATTCGCCGTAAGGGTAAAACAACTGAAAAGCTCGAAAAATATAGTGTCTGCGATGCTCTTCGCAGTATTGAACGTGCTGATGTCGTGCTGATGGTGATTGATGCCGAAGAAGGGGTAACAGAACAGGATGAGCGCATTGCCGGGTATATTCACGAGGCCGGCAAGGGGTGCGTTTTTGTCATTAACAAGTGGGATTTACTTGAAAAAGACAATTCAACTCTCGGAATATATATTGCTAAAATAAGGGACGGTTTTAAATATCTGGCTTACGCTCCTATTGTGTGCGTATCTGCCAAAACCGGGCAACGCTCCGGCAAAATTATTGCCACCGTTGATGAGGTTATGGAACAGTTCTGCCGCCGCGTGACAACATCAGAGCTTGTGCATGTGTTTACCGATGCTATTGAATCCCACCATGCTCCTCTGTCTCACGGACGCAGAGTGAAATTTTATTTTGCAACCCAGGTGGCAACACGTCCACCAGCCTTTGTTATTTTCACCAATCAGCCTGACAATATCCACTACTCCTATGAACGCTATCTTATTAATAAATTCCGCGAGGCGTTTGGATTCGACGGAGTGCCGTTACGGTTAATGTTCCGTGGTAGAGACAAAACGGATACTTCCCGCAGTAAAGGTGGGTCTGATAATTCCTCAAAATAATACTACATGGATTGTGACGAATGAGCCTGGTAGGTAACCTTGAAGAGTTGGGACTTGGCGAAATTTTACAGATTGTCAGTCTCGGCAGAAAAACCGGAATTCTCTCCCTGAGCAGCAGTGGCGGTGAGGGCTCGGTTTTTTTTCGTCAGGGCCAGGTTGTGCGGGCCACTTCAAATAGCTGCCAGCAGAGTCTCGGCGAGATTTTGATTCAGAAGGGGATTGTTAATCGTACTGAGTTAGACACGGCCCTGGCGCTCCAGAAGGAGAACGGTTTTCGTGAGCGGTTGGGAGTCATACTCGTAACAAATTTCGGAGTTTCACAAAACAGTATTGAAGATGTAGTGCGCGAACAGATTGAGAAAGTTGTTTTTTCTCTTTTTGCCTGGAACGATGGCCTCTTCAGATTTGAAGTTCTGAACTCGGTTGAAACGGTTGATGACACGAAGATGGATCCGCTGCAGTTTATGCTGGATCAGGGGTTGAATCCTCAGTTTCTCGCCATGGAAGGCACCAGAATCCTTGATGAAGCTCGTCATGCTGCTGAAGCGGTCTCTTTGGTTGATGAAGGTACCGATGTTGAATTTGATTTGATTGATCTCTCCCCTGCGCCGGTATCTTCACTGCCACTGATACAGCAACCGGTTGTTATTGTAGATGATGATGATCAAACGCTGCGTACTATTGCGGGAGGGTTGTCTGAAAATGGTTTTGTCGTTCATGCTGTGACACGCAGTGAAGATGCTCTTATCAAAGTGGACACCCTGTACAGAAATGGGGGGCGACCTACTGTTCTGATCGATCTTATTATGCCGAAAATGGATGGATCAGGGGTAATGGGTGGTGCTGAACTTTTGGAACTCCTGCATAATAACTTTAAGGATCTCGCCTTGATTGTTATGTCCGATTTTCATTGTGCGGAGGCCGAGAAGAAGATTCATCAACTGGGGTATCCTTCCATTGTAAAACCACTTCAAGTTGAAATTAGCTCTCCTGCCATCATGGGCAGTTTTCTTGCCAAATTAATGCATGTCATCCGTACGCAGGCGTAAACAGAGTGAAAAAGTTATTTTATTAAAGTAGAGAGGCTCACCGTGAGTACAAAGACCATTTTGATTGCAGATGATTCGGCAACCATGCGCGCAATGTTAGTTGCAATAGTAGAAGCACTTGGCGATTATCATATCGTTGAGGCTTCCAGCGGTTTTGAGGCGCTGCGACTTTTACCGCGCGGTCCGGTTGATCTAATTATGACAGATATAAATATGCCTGATATCAACGGGCTTGAACTAATCAGTTATCTTCGTAATAACCCGAATTATAAAGATATACCTATTTTTATTATTTCAACTGAAGGAAGTGCCAAGGATATTGAAAAGGTAAACTGCTTGGGGCAAATGAGTATGTAATTAAGCCATTTTCTCCCTCAGACCTCCAGCAACTGGTTAACCATTATTTGAATTAATTTCCCTGACTTTCAGGATCACTATAATGAGAGAACAGAATAGCGCACATACAAAAGCGGTTCAGGATTTTCTGGCTGAAGCGGAGGAAATTGTCGAACAGCTCGGCTCTGAATTAGCAGATCTCTCTGATATGGTTGAGGGTGGCGAATTTAACCCTGATGTTTTGAATTCAATTTTTCGAGGCGCCCATTCTCTGAAGGGTTTGGCCGGAATGTTCAACTTTAGCGATGTTGCTGAAGTTGCACATAATATGGAAAATCTGCTTGACAGGCTGCGACTTGGAAAACTGAACCTTACCCGGCAATTTATGGCGGTGTTATTTGAAGCCAATGATCTGCTTGGTATTCTCGTTCGAGGGCTTTCTTCGGGTGATACTACTCAGATGGCGCCGGAAATTGCTCTCTGTATTTCCAGTATTAACGCCTGCCTTGCTCCACTTGAAAAAAAGAATGATATTCCGACAATGGGTGATTTCACTCTTCCGCCTCATTTAGGCAATGCTCTTACAGAATATGAAGAGCATCGCCTTAAGGACAATCTGGCAAAGGGACGAATCGTCTTCACCATTCATTCATCTTTTGACCTGTGCACGTTTGATACTGAGTTATCAGCGATTACGACCATATTAAAAGAGTGTGGAGAGGTTATCAGTACCTTGCCAAGTATTGGTGAAAATCTGGAGACAAATATAGATTTTGAAATTTTATTTGGTTCCAAGTTTTCCCTGGAACTGATTAAAGCAGCTGTTGAGCGGGAAAATATTACGGTTACCCAGCTTAGCTCAAACGCGATACCCCGTGAATCTGCATCGGAATATTCTGCCGATCATGTTGGTGCCACGATTGACTCTCCAGAGCTTACAGATATAAAGGCCGCAGATAATTCCCAACTTCCCCTGATTGATGACGTGGCACTTAGTGCCAAAAGTATAAGCAGGACGGTTCGTGTCGATATAGGTAAACTTGACGAGTTGATGAATATTGTTGGTGAACTTGTTATTGCCAATTCGACCATTGCCGGTGTTACCGTCAAGATGCGAAATGAAGGCTATTCGCGTATAGCCATAGAGCTTAGTAAGGCTGCAAAGGTGCTGGAACGTAAGCTTTCTGATCTTCAGAAAGGGGTTATGGAGATTCGTATGATACCAATCGGGCAATTGTACGAGAAGATGTCTCGTATTGTTCGAAAAATATCCCGCGAACAGGGTAAGCGGGTTGAACTCAAGTTTTTCGGTGCGGACACTGAACTTGATAAACTGATCGTGGAAGATATTTCTGATCCGCTTATGCATATTATCCGTAACGCCATAGATCATGGTATCGAAACCAGAGATGAGCGCGTGGCACGGGGTAAGAATGAAAAAGGCATCATTCGGATCTCATCATATCAAAAGGGTAACCATGTCGTTATCGAGATTGAAGATGATGGTGGTGGGATTGATGTTGAAAAGGTTAAAAACATAGCATTACAAAAAGGATTGGTGAGCGACGTTCATACGGTGTCAGATCATGATGCGATCGATTTTATATTTCTGCCCGGTTTTTCAACAAATGACACCGTCAGTGAAATTTCCGGACGGGGTGTCGGCATGGATGTGGTAAGAAATAACATCACGGCAATTTCCGGTATGGTGGATGTTGAAACGAAGGCGGGTGAGGGGAGTCGCTTTATTATAACTTTGCCGATTACACTGGCTATTATAAAAGCACTTATTGTTCTCTCCAATGGGAAAACCTATGCCCTTCCGATTACATCAGTCCTAGAAACACTTTTAATGACAGAGAAAGATATTACAACGGTAGAACGCTCGGAAGTTGTTCAGCTCCGTGAATCTACGTTGCCTCTTTTGAAGCTTGAACACTATTTTGATATAGCTCGCAGTGGCAAACTTCCGAACGAATTTTATGTCGTTGTCGTTGGAGTTGCAGAAAAACGTCTTGGAATTGTGGTTGACGATCTGATTTGTCAACAGGATATTGTCATCAAACCGCTTGGTGAATCGTTTAAACAGTTTCGTGGTATATCTGGAGCTGCTGACTTTGGAGAGCAACGCACAATTCTTGTTTTAGATGTTGGTGGGATAATTAATGAGACAATGCGTGCAGGGAACTGAAATTTATGTATAAACGTTATTTCGGCTTCAAGGAAAAACCGTTCAGCAAAACTCCCGACCCTCGATTTTTGTTTTTGAGTCGTGGCCACGAAGAAGCGCTCGCCCGCTTGGAATACGTCGTAGAAGAACGAGAACTTGCTGTTCTCTCGGGAGAGATCGGCTGTGGTAAAACAACTTTGTCACGGGCTCTCATGGATCGACTTGGTCCACGCTACCAGTTTTGCTACATTATAAATCCGCGCTTGAATGCCAAAGAATTTCTTCGGACCATAGCCAGAATTCTTGAAGTAGAGCAGCCGGCCGATGCCAAGGACACATTGATTGATCAGATTCATTCTGCCATATATTCCCTGAATCAACGTGATATATGCCCAGTTTTAGTGATTGATGAAGCTCAGATGATCACTGATGCCGAGGTGTTTGATGAAATCAGGCTTCTGACCAATTTCCAGTTGGATGATCGCAATCTGCTCGGTGTTGTTATTATGGGGCAGCCGGAATTACGCCCCATGATGTCGTCAAGCCGTTTTGAACCTCTGCGGCAGCGCATTTCGCTACACTACCACCTGAAACCGCTCTCACTTGATGAAATAATGGAATATCTGGATTTTCGGCTTGAAGCAGCGGGGGGAACTGCCGGTCTGTTTACTCCGGACGCGGTCCAACGCATCCATGAATTAAGCGGTGGTGTCCCCCGGAAAATTAATTCCATTGCAACCAACGCTCTTTTGGTTGCATACGGATGTGATGCCGCTTTGATTGATTCGGATATTATAAATGAAATTAAAGATGAATTGATGATGTAGGCGGTATATCAGGATGGATCTCGCAAAAATAAGAAAAAAATCGTTACAGCCGCAGGCAGATCTCAGCATCGAGTGCTCCACTGTTCCTGTGCCTACTTTTGTTTCGTCAAGAGGTATTTCTGATACTGCCCCAGCCACTCCCGTTGCTGGTGGTGAAACTTTATTCCAGGAAGCTTTTCCTGTCATCCCCGATCCTTTTGCCGCTTATACGCTACCAACGAGTGATTTTGTAGCACCGGGATGTGTTGCTCCATCGCGTACGCCGATAGAAGCAATTCTTGCTGGCAGAGCTGCCGCAGGGTGTAACACTGAGATTATTGGTGATGATGCGTACACTCCGGTTATTGATGAATCCTCTCTGGAATTTCTCTGTTTTCGAGTGTCTGATGAGTTCTATGGTATTAATATCATGGATATTAAAGAAATCATCAGACCGAGGGAGGTCACGGAAGTTCCTCGTGCCCCGAGTTTTGTTTCAGGGGTGCTCTCATTGCGGGGCGTTATTATCCCGATTATTGATATGCGAGTCAGACTGGGTTTGGTTCGTGAGATGCCGACAGGCAAAGAAAGAATTATTGTTATTAAAAATAACAGTTCGTTTAGCGGTATCCTGGTTGATGAGGTAACTCAGGTTGTTCAGGTACAGCAAGATGCTGTTGAACGAGTTCCCGGTGTCCTGGATGGGATTGACCGTGAGTTTGTTAGCGGACTTGCTCGTGCCGCTGGTCGCTTGATAATACTATTGAATCTGGAAAATATTGTTGACATAAATCTGTACTAAGTAACGTAGTAACGCCCTGAAAGGGATGTGGAGAACAACATGGAAGATACGATAACTCATATCCAGTTGGCCTGTTTCAGCCTCGGAAACAAGCTGTTTGCTGTTGATATTATGAGAATTCGTGAGATCCATTCTCCGCAGAAACTTGCGCCACTTCCGTGTGCTTCACCGCTTCTGGAGGGTGTTATTAATCTTCGCGGCTCGGTTATTCCGGTTATGGACATGCGCAAGAGATTTAAGATGCCTGATATGCCTGATACGTCTGTCAGCAAGCTGCTTATTGTCACACTGGTCGGGCAATTGCTGGCTCTTGTCGTGGATGATGTAATGGAGGTGATTTCTGTGCCGGTTACTGATATCAGACCTCCGATTAATATAGCCCCAGGGTGTGGAATGGAGTTTGTCCTCGGTGTCTGTCTGTCAAATGACCGCGTTTTCATGATTTTAGATATTGATTCACTTTCGTATCAATCAGGAGTTGTCAGGTGAATAACCTTCAAGATATACGCGTCGCCCTCCTTTCTAGCGACGAAGAAACTCGCAGATCAGCACTGTATTTGTTACAGGATATTCCCAGCCATGACGCACAGGCTGTATTATTTACCGCCATGGGAGATGACAGCTGGCGGGTAAGAAAAGAGGCTGTGGAGTTATATGTTAACTCGAAACCCGATTCCATGTCTGTCGAGCAGTTATTGAACCTTCTCCGCAATGAAGATAATGCGGGTTTAAGAAATTCTGCAGCAGAAGCCATTATTCGTCTCGGATCCATGTCGGCCTCGCTGTTAATGGAAATGATACATGACACGGATGCGGATGTACGCAAATTTGTCATTGATGTTATGGGGGCAATCAGTGACTCGTGTTTTGTTCCCGCATTACTGCAGGCCTTGAATGACCCTGATGTAAATGTCGCTTCTGCAGCCGCTGAGCAACTTGGTGCACTCGGGGACATGAAAGCAGCAGAGTCTCTGATGGAGGCAATTTGTGCGCGAGATGAAGTACTGTTTCGTTTCAGTGCGCTCGGAGCGTTAGGACTTCTGGCACATCCGGCACCGGTACCGGAAGCGCTGCTGAGACTGGCGGATCAGGATATACTTAAAAAGGCTGTTTTTGAATGTGTCGGTTCGATATCCGATGAGACCTCTTTTAAATTTCTGTTAAATGGTTTTTCCTGTCGTCAAAAGAACAGTCGTGCGGCCGCTCTTAAAGCGTTGTATAAAATTTACAGGAGATCTTCAGCAGAAGCCCAGGCAAAGCTCCGTGGAACGCTCCAGCTATTTAAAGAAAATGATGTTATTACCGGTTTACTGGAACTGTATGAACCTCGAGATGGGATATTGGCAGATGCATTGCTTTGGACCAGTGATGTCACCAGAGATGCCCGATTTATCCCGCTTCTGCTGGAGGCATATACTGACGAACGCACCGCAGATGTTGCCTTATCTGCGCTGAAAAGTTTTGGTCGTGAGGCCATTCTTGAAATTATTGCTCGTTATTCAAACCTCGATGAGAATGGGAGAAGCGGACTCTGTATCCTGATTGCCGAGTGCGGTTATTCGGGCTTTAACGATGTAATCCAGAGATCGTTGCACGATGTTTCCGCACAGGTTCGCAGGTCTGCTGCGATGGCGGTTGGAAAACTCGGGCTGATCACTCTGATTTCCGATCTTATCTCCTTAATTGATAATAGTGACGCGGATGAATATGTTGAGGCGGTTGCCAGTTTACAGGCTCTGATCATGATCAATCGTTCGGCTATTCTGGCAGAAGTAGATCATTTCTGTTCGTCTACGCTGTCGCATCACCGTAAAGTTGCTGCGGCTTTGCTGGCATCACTGGGGGAGCGGGATCGTTTGCAGTTGTTGGTAAGTGACGAGGACCCTCAGGTTCGAAAAGCCGCTGTTTCGGCAATCGGGGACAACAAAATAGATGCATCCGGTTCGATGCTCACTTTTGCACTGGCTGATGAGGATCCTGATGTTCGTATCGCCGCCGCACATGCACTCGGAAACTTGGGCGACAATGCGACAGTGGAAATGCTTGAACAGGCTCTTCGTGATGATGATGTCTGGGTGCAGTCTGAAGCTTTAAAGGCCATCGCCAAAATTGATCAGGCACGGGCATGCCTACTTATAAAAACTATTCATACCGTAACTGAAGGTCTCTTGATGATTACATGTTTGAAAGTTTTAGAGGAGATCGGTGGGTTAGACTCTGAAGAAATAATCAGGCATGCTCTTCAGAGTAGTAACCGGGATATTGTTCGACAGGCAGCAAAATCTTTGGAACACATTGCTTCCACCACCACTACTTCATCAAACTAGGTCGTTAATGTCGTTCTCTTTATCACCAACTCATAGTATGTCTGAGGATGAATTCCAACTTTTGAGGGATTGTATCTACGCACATTGCGGGATACATTTTGATCTGGACTCAAAATACATTCTTGAAAAGCGTCTTTCTCTCCGCTTAAGAGATCTGGACCTTCCCACGTTTTATGATTATTATCATTATTTGAAGTATAACCGGAATAAAGAACAAGAACTCATGGATATCATGGATGTTCTTACTACGAATGAAACATATTTTTTCCGTGAATTATTCCAGCTCAAGGCCTTTTCTGACGAAATAATTCCTGAACTTATTAAAAGAAAAGCAGCACGGGGAAGTCGGTCTTTGCGAATCTGGAGTGCAGGGTGCTCAACGGGAGAAGAACCCTACACAATTGCAATGTTGCTGAGTACCATTCCTGAGCTTTCCGGATGGAAAATAGAAATAATTGGTACCGATATCAGTCAGAAAGTACTGCATCAGGCACGCCGCGCCGTGTATGGCACCTCTTCATTTCGATCGACAGAAGAGAGTGACCTGCGCCGCTTTTTTCACAAACATGATAACGGATATAAGGTTAACGATTCAATCCGCGAACTTGTAACCATAAGTCATCTTAACCTTTTTGACACAAATCGTCTGACCATGCTTGGTAAGGTTGATCTTGTCTTTTGTCGTAATGTCATTATCTACTTTGACAAGCCAGCTAAAAAACGGGTGATTGAATCATTTCATTCGGTACTGGATGACGGAGGATTTCTCCTGTTGGGACACTCTGAATCTCTCATGAATATCAGCACCCAGTTCACTCTTCGGCACTTTAAAAACGATATGATCTACCAAAAACCTGATTGTTTTTTAGCGGGAGGTCGCCGGTGAAAAAAATCAGGATTGTGGTCGTTGATGATTCGGCGTTCAGTCGCCGCAGTATTACCCGTATGCTGGAAGGAATTGCTTCCGTTGAAGTTGTGGGATATGCGATAAACGGGGAAGAAGGAATTCAAAAGGTTATTGCACTTAAGCCGGATCTGGTAACACTGGATCTGGAAATGCCCAAGATGGATGGCTTCACTCTGTTAAGAATCCTGACGACCCGTTTTTCACTTCCGGTGATCGTAATCAGTGCTCTTAGTAGCGCAGATAAAGTATTTAAGGCACTTGAACTCGGGGCGTTAGACTTTGTAGCGAAACCTTCCAGCAACGCTTCGGTTGATCTTCTCACTATTAAAGAAGATCTCCAGAAAAAGGTGTTGCAAGTGCTCGCACTTAAACCGATCCGCTCGGTTCGCCCCATTACCGCTCTCCCACTCCTTGAACGTACTGCTGCAGAACTGGTCGCGCCGCAAAAGGTTGGGAATATTTCCTGTTCTGCCATTGATCTTGTGGCAATCGGCTCTTCAACCGGAGGACCTCCTGCGTTGCAGCAGATATTTTCTGCTTTTACACAGAAATACCCCTTTGCTATTGTCGTCTCTCAGCATATGCCGTCAGGTTTTACCAAAGCTTTTGCCGAGCGACTTAATCGCTCCTCACTGTTTGACATAAAAGAAGCTGAGGATGGTGACCTTGTCCTGCCGGGCAGTGTTCTTATTGCCCCTGGTGGCAAAAACATGGTTTTTGAAGTGTGCGGAGGTCAGGTGACAGCCCGTATTGTTTCACCTTCGGAATCCGATCGCTACGTCCCTTCCGTGGATGCAATGCTCCAGTCGTGCGCCGTCATTTATCGAAAACGGGTGGCTGCCGTAATCCTGACCGGCATGGGCAATGACGGAAGTTCGGGTGTACGGACCATAAAAGAGCATGGTGGCCTCGTGATTGCGGAATCAGAGGAAACAGCCATTGTATATGGCATGCCACGTGAGGCCGTTTCAACCGGTGTGGTTGATTGTTGTGTCCCGTTGGATCAAGTTGTTTCAGAAATTATTGCGCGTGGTGGTTTTTAAGAATTTTAAAATAAATTTTATAGTTTGAAAGGAATTTACTGTGGAACTAAAATACACACCAAAAGACGTAGAGCAAAAATGGCAGTCTATCTGGGAAAACGAAAAAACATTCAAGGTTGCTCCAGACAAAGACAAACAAAAATACTATCTCCTGGAAATGTTCCCATATCCCTCCGGCCGTATCCATATGGGACACGTACGGAATTATTCTATCGGCGATGTTATTGGCCGGTTTAAGCGGATGCGCGGTTTCAATGTTATGCATCCAATGGGCTGGGATGCTTTTGGTATGCCGGCTGAAAATGCCGCTATTCAGAACAAGAGCCATCCTGCAACATGGACGTATGAAAATATTGCATATATGCGGAACCAGATTAAAAAGCTGGGTTTCTCCTATGATTGGGATCGGGAACTGGCCACGTGCGACATCGATTATTACCGATGGGAGCAGAAGCTCTTTCTGGAAATGTTTGCCAAGGGACTGGCCTATAAAAAAACCTCATTTGTTAACTGGTGCCCGAAGTGCGAAACGGTACTCGCCAATGAACAGGTTGAGGATGGCGGTTGCTGGCGCTGTGACACGGACGTTAATCAAAAAGAGCTGGATCAGTGGTTTTTTCGGATAACTGATTATGCCGAGGAACTTCTGGAAAACACGTATAACCTCCCCGGATGGCCTGAACGTGTCCTCGTCATGCAGCGTAACTGGATCGGAAAGAGTATTGGCTGCGAGATTGATTTTCCGGTCGAAAGCAGCAGTGAGCCTATTCGTGTGTTCACTACCCGCCAGGACACCGTCTTTGGGGCAACATTTATGTCGCTGGCACCTGAACATCCCCGTGCTCTTGAGTTGACCACCGCTGATTACAGGGAAACTGTGTGTGCGTTTATCGATAAAATACGAAAAACAGAACGTATTAAACGTACCGCTGATGATTTTGAGAAAGAGGGCGTTTTTACCGGTTCGTACTGCACTAATCCGGTCTCCGGGGCGCGGATGCCAATTTTCCTGGCAAATTTTGTCCTGATGGATTATGGCACAGGTGCCGTTATGGCTGTTCCGACACACGATCAGCGCGATTTTGAGTTTGCAGCAAAATACGACCTGCCGCTAAAGGTTGTTATTCAACCTTCTGAAGTAACGCTTGATCCGGCCACTATGACAGAGGCATTCACCGAAGCGGGAATTATGACTAATTCAGGCCAGTTTAACGGTCTGCTGAGTAGTGATGCAAAATTAGCAATAGCCGACTTTCTGCAATCTCAAGGGCACGGTTGCAAGACAGTCAATTTCCGTCTCCGTGATTGGGGTATTTCCCGCCAACGATATTGGGGTAATCCTATCCCGGTGATCTACTGCGAAATTTGTGGCGTTGTACCGGTGCCGGAGCAGGATTTGCCGGTTGTACTGCCAAAAGATGTTGCATTTAGCGGAGAAGGCGGCAGTCCACTCGCTCGTATGGAGTCTTTTGTCAGCTGTACCTGTCCTTTGTGCGGAATGGTTGCCCGCCGTGAAACTGATACGATGGACACTTTTGTCCAGTCATCCTGGTATTTTCTGCGATACTGCTGTCCGGACTTTAAGGACGGCATACTTGATAAAGATGCTGTTGACCACTGGATGTCGGTTGATCAATACATCGGTGGAATCGAACATGCGGTGCTACACCTGCTGTACGCGCGCTTCTTTACGAAAGTAATGCGGGATCTGGGCCATGTTTCTGCGGATGAACCTTTTGTGAATCTTCTGACACAGGGCATGGTTATTAAAGATGGTGCCAAAATGAGTAAATCGAAAGGGAATGTAGTTGATCCCGACGCTTTGATTTCAAGATATGGTGCTGATACGGCTCGCATGTTTTCTCTCTTTGCCGCACCGCCTGAAAAGGATCTGGATTGGAATGATCAGGGTGTTGAAGGTTCTTTCCGTTTTCTAAGCCGCATCTGGAAATTGGTTCATGATCGCCTTGATGCAATCCGGACGGCTGTGCCGCTTGACATTGATTCATTATCTGCCGATGAGCGTAGCCTGCGGAGAGCCGTACATAAAACAATCCGAAAAGTTACGGAAGACATTGAGGAACGTTTCCATTTTAATACGGCGATAGCCTCAGTAATGGAGCTACTTAACATTCTTCAGCCGGCTGAACTTACCACACCACAGTTTCCTGCGGTAATGAAAGAAGCTCTCCAGAGTGTTGTTCTCCTCATGGCACCTTTTGTTCCCCATATAACGGAAGAACTCTGGCAGCGGTTGGGGAATTCATCTCCTCTGACACAAACTGCATGGCCGGAATATGACCGGAGTGCTGTTATTGATGAAGAGCTGCTTGTCATCGTACAGGTTAACGGAAAGTTGCGTTCCAAGATTACCGTTGCAGCCGGTACCGGCGAGGATGAAGTGAAGGCCCGTGCTTTATCTGATGAAAAAATCGCACAGTTTATAGAGGGGCAGACTGTACGCAAGGTTATCTGTGTTCAGGGCAAGCTCGTCAATATTGTGGTGGGGTAGGGAGATGTTATCATCCTTATGGCTGAGGATTGTGATATGCGTGCTGCTGCTCACTATGATGGCAGGGTGCGGGTATCACCTGACTAACACGCAATCGCAACGATTTGGCGCTGATCGGACAATCTGGGTACCTTTCTTCAGTAACGAGAGTATCAGCCCGACGGCACAAACTGTTCTTCGCAGAGCGTTTTATGAAGAACTTCATGCCGTGCGCGGATTACGGCCTTCAGATGGCGAAGCGAGTGCCGATCTTGTCATGAAGGCACGAATAGTTTCCTATACCACAAAGGCTGTTTCGTATAGTGCTATTGATCAGGCACGAGAATTCAGCTTGACACTTACTGTTGAACTTGAAATTGCCAAAAAAGGTGAAACAGCACCGATCTGGAAGGGGCAGCTTCAAGGAGTAAAACAGTATCCAGCAAATATCGATCTCGCATTGCAGCGTAATGCTGAAGAACAAGCCCTTGATGCAGTCGCTCGGATTGTTGCCCACAAATTCATTTCCGCTTTAGAAGAGAACTATTAGTTATGACATCCCAGGAGTTTGAAACATCCCTAAAGAAGGGCATTATACCAACGGTCTGCTTCCTCTATGGAGAAGAGCAGTTTCTGGTCGAACGTGCCGTACATTTGCTATTGGAACGAGCCATAGACTCCTCTCTTAAAGATTTTAATTTCAATGTTTTTTTCGGTAATGAGTCGAAGGGTGTCGATATTATTGATGCTGCCCAAACCTTGCCGATGTTTGCCGAGCGGCGAGCTGTTCTGGTAAAGCGGGCTGAGCAGCTAAAAGCGGACGCTCTGGAAGTTATGTTGCCGTACATTAAAAATCCATCGCCAGGGACCTGTCTCCTGTTGACTGGTACCAAGGTTGATCAGCGCAAAAAGTTTTTTCTGGAATTTAAAAAACATGGCGTTATGGTCGAATACAAGCGTTTTTACGACAATAAATTGTCTGGGTTTATTCAAAGCGAATCGCTAGCCCAGGGGAAACCGATCGAAGCTGCAGCCGCTGAATTGTTATCAGCATTGATTGGAAACAATCTTCAGGAACTAAGCTCACAAATCGAAAAGCTGGTGGTGTACGCCGGCACAAAGTCGCGCATTACGGTTGATGATGTCCGTGTCATGGCGAGCAGCAGTAAAGCCTTTACCGCCTTTGAACTGGCTAAATTTCTTGGTATGCGAGATGTTCCGAACTCAATCAGAAGCCTGGACGCTCTCTTCTTGAATGGTGAGGAGGCTCCGATGATGATCGGGGCACTGACTCGTCACTTCCGTCAATTATGGCGCGTGAGAGAGTTGCTGGATAAAAAAATACCGCAGGCTGATATTGGAAGGGAACTCTCCATAAATACATTTTTTCTCGGAGAAATTCTTGCGCAGGCCCGCAACTTTACAAGGCGTGAATTGAAACAGATATTTGATGAGTTTTTTCGATGTGATGTCGCTTCAAAAACAGGAGGTGGTCAGCCTTATACTCTGCTGCACGGGCTCACCATGGGGATTTGTACCGGTGTATGGTAACAAGAAAAGGGGGCATGCCGGTTGGGCAGCCCCCTTTTCTTAAACTGTGGATTATTGTTAGCCGAGTGTATTAACCAGCTTTGTTAAGCGTGAAACATTGCGGGATGCTGTGGAGTTGTGAATAACACCTTTAGTAGCAGTGGCATCAATAACCGGGATTGCTACCTTAAGTGCAGCAACAGCAGCGTCTTTGTCCTTGGCTTCTACCGCTTCACGAACACGCTTGATATATGTTTTTAGCGTCGATGATACATGACGATTACGTGCGGTTTTCTTTATACTCTGCTTGATCCTCTTGATTGCTGACTTATGATGAGCCAAACTACACCTCCAAAATTTTTTCTTGAGTAAGTAACGAAATTTAAGCTATCTTTCTAGCACTAGCCGTTGAGCCATGTCAAGCTAAATTGTACTTCAGGTATTGGGCGGTGGCCGTTTCTAATCGTCCTTTCTGATACGTACTACCTGGCTGACACCCGGCATGTTTTCAATTTCATGATCATTGAGTGTATCGGTATCACCAATAACTCCGATGATGGTACGATTAGCCCCCGTTGACTGGTGTATGTCAAAGTCGCGGGTAATCAAGTATTCCTTTATTGAATCAAGAGTCGTGTCTTCAGCATGTTTCTTCATTATAATAAGCATATTACATTCACTCCCTTAATCTTCTTCTTTATGTGACATAATGCGTTCCAGGCGTCTGGATTCATCTACTACTCGCTCAAACATTCTGACAATAGCTTCATCGTCTAGCGGCCCTGGGTTGTCTTCTTTCATTCGGTTGAAAATTCGTTTTTCACGGGCTGGGTCAAATACCGGCAGATTAAGCTCTTTTTTGGCATGTCCTATTTCAAGGGCCAGGCGTGCCCGCTCGTTAAATATACGCAGCAGTACATCGTCAAGTAGATCAATCCGCTTGCGAATTTCATTTATATCCACGGTTATGGCTCCTTTTAAAACTGTTTCTTGATAAAACTATCTTTTTTGCCTTCCTCTTCGTCCAAGAAAGGATAGTCAAGATTGTAATGCAGGCCGCGGGATTCTTTTCGTTTCTGGGCGCAGGTTATAATCAACTCTGCCACCGTAGCAATGTTGCGCAATTCTACCAAGTCGGATGTCACGTTAAAATTCCAGTAATACTCATCTATCTCACCCTGAATCAGTTTAATACGGCTCATGGCGCGGGCCAAACGCTTGTCTGATCGAACAATACCGACATAGTTCCACATTGTTCTCCGGATTTCGTCCCAGTTCTGAGAGACAACTACCATCTCGTCACTGTTAGTTGCGGTGCCGGAATCCCACACCGGTATATCGCGATGGTCGCTTGGGAGTGACGTAATAGCATCGCTGGAATGCCGGTAGGCTCGTCCCGCATATACCGCAGCTTCAAGCAGAGAGTTGCTGGCAAGGCGGTTGGCACCATGAAGTCCGGTGAATGCAGTTTCACCGATGGCGTACAGGCCCGGAATATCTGTCTCGGCGTCAAAATTAACTGCTACTCCTCCACAGAGATAGTGAGCGGCAGGTACAACCGGAAGCCACTCTTTGGTCATATCAAGGCCAAAATCCATACATGTCTGGTATATGTTTGGAAAGCGATTACGGACGACATCGGCCGGTTCATGAGTAATATCCAGGAATGCACAATCATCGCCGCTGGTTTTCATCTCATTATCTATGGCGCGGGCTACTATGTCTCGAGGCGCCAAATCTTTAAGTTTATGATATTTTTCCATGAAAGCAGTGCCATCACGGCGGCGGAGAATTGCGCCTTCACCGCGCACAGCTTCAGAGATGAGGAACGATTTTGCAAGCGGGTGAAACAGCGTGGTGGGGTGGAACTGCATAAATTCCATATTCGCTATCGTAGCCCCGGCGCGGTACGCCATGGCAACTCCATCACCTGATGCCACATCGGGGTTGCAGGTATAGAGATATACTTTACCGGCACCACCGCTGGCCAGCAGTGTTATTTTTGAACTAAAGGTCACAACAGAGTCACTGGGAATATCGAGCACATACGCACCCAGACAGCGGTTTTGCTCCAGTTGACGGCGTTCTATCTTGGCTGAGGTGATCAGATCGATAGCAATGTGGTTCTCGTAGATCGTAATTGATGGGTGCTGCCTGACCGCTTCAACCAACGCCCGCTCAATCTCGCGTCCGGTAATATCCTCAGCGTGCAGGATACGGCGGGCGCTATGGCCTCCCTCACGGGTGAGATCATAGGATGCACCACTGGTAGTGAACTTAACCCCCCATTCAATAAGGTTCCGGATCGTTTGTGGCCCCTCCTCCACCACCATTCTGACGACATCCTCATGGCAGATTCCGGCGCCCGCAACAAGTGTATCCTCAATATGAGCATCAAACGAGTCCTCGTCAGAATAAACCGATGCAATGCCACCTTGAGCGTATTTAGTCGCTGATTCTGAAATGTCACGTTTGGTAACTATGGCAACACTGCCATGGTTTGCTGCCTGGAGGGCATAGGAGAGGCCGGCGATACCGCTGCCAATTACAAGAAAATCGCTTTCGATGCGCATGGTGATTCCTTCCGGAAAAAGTAAGCATTAAGGTGGCGGATTATTAAACTCGTCTGAGCGCTTTGTCAAGTAGAGAGGGCGCGTGAGCCGTTATTAGATGTTTTTTGCTGTGGTTGATTGTTTGCAATCCCTTTCTGAGCGCTTGAGCATTCAACTATTTGTTACGTAACTTATGAAAGAATTAAACTTGACTCGTTTGCGTGTAAACAGTATTGTCGAACCATGTAAATATAAACAGATTATCTGGGGGACTTATGTCGGAAAAAACGCAATCGTTTGAGACGCTTACACTTCATGCTGGCCAGACACCGGATCCAACAACCCTTTCGCGAGCAGTTCCGCTCTATCAGACAACATCATATGTTTTTAAAAGTTCTGAGCATGCAGCAAATCTTTTTGGCCTTAAAGAATTCGGCAATATTTATACGAGACTTATGAATCCAACGACTGATGTCCTTGAACAGCGTCTCGCGGCACTTGACGGTGGTGTTGCCGCACTGGCAGTTGCATCTGGTCAAGCTGCAATTACCTATGCAATTTTGAATATTGCCAAGGTTGGTGACAACATTGTGTCTACCAATTATCTCTATGGTGGCACCTACAATTTGTTTCATTACACTCTGCCGAGGCTTGGTATTACCGTAAAGTTTGTCGATACGTCCGATGTAGAAAATATTCGGAAGGCGATCGACGGGAATACTCGTCTCGTTTACAGTGAGTCTGTTGGTAATCCGAAGAATAATGTCGATGATTTTGAGGCTATAGCTGCCGTCGCTCATGAAGCCGGCCTGCCGTTTGTTGTTGATAATACCGTAACGACCCCATTTCTTTTTAAACCACTCCAGCATGGTGCTGATATTGTTGTCTATTCGCTGACAAAATTTATTGGTGGACATGGCACCAGTATTGGTGGCGCGGTCGTCGATGGTGGTAAATTCCCCTGGGACAACGGTAAATTCCCCGAATTTACCGAGCCGGATCCTTCCTACCATGGTCTGAAATACTGGGAAGCTCTGGGAAATATTTCATATATTATTAAAATGCGGGTTTCGTTGCTCCGTGATACCGGGGCCTGTATTTCTCCATTTAACTCTCACCAGATTATACTGGGATTGGAAACTCTACACGTTCGTATGGCACGTCACGTTGAAAATGCCCGTGCGGTTGCCAGCTGGTTGGAATCTCATCCGCTTGTTGCCTGGGTTAATTATCCCGGTCTGGCCAGTCACAAAGATCATGCCAGAGCCCTCAAGTATCTCCCAAAAGGGGAGGGTGCTATCATCGGATTTGGTATCAAAGGCGGTATGGAAGCGGGTAAGAAATTTATCGATAATGTGAAGTTGCTGTCACATTTGGCTAATATCGGCGATGCCAAGTCTTTGGTTATTCATCCCGCATCAACCACGCATCAACAATTGACCGCTGAAGAGCAGATAGCTTCAGGAGTAACAGCTGATTTTATCCGCCTTTCTGTCGGGATAGAGTGTGTGGAAGACATTATAGCGGACATCGAACAGGCGCTGCACGCATCTCAGAACTGATAAATATTCTTTTTTTCTCTCATGTATGGGCAACTCTTGTGGTTGCCCATTTTTTTGTGTAGTATCGCCCGAGAATTTCACACAACAAATGCCACTTTATCCTCAGAGGAGTTGATCAAAATGTACATGCTGACGATCCGCACCAGTTTTGCCGCTGCGCATAACTTGAAAAATTATCAGGGAGATTGCGAAAACCTGCATGGCCACAACTGGAAAGTCGAGGTGACGGTCATAGCTCAGGAATTGGATAAAGCCGGACTTGGCATTGATTTTAAAGTGCTAAAGAGTGAGGCGGGTGCGATAATAAACGAGTTTGATCACAAATATCTCAACGATAATCCCGTGTTCGCCGATATTTCCCCCTCATCGGAGCATATTTCAAAATATCTCTACCAGCGCATTTCCGAGCGTCTTAATTCTGATAACATCAAGGTTGATTCAATTACGGTATGGGAGTCTGATAACGCTTCAGCGCGTTATTATGAGTAATCTGCTTTATATCAGTGAGATATTTTCATCAATCCAGGGTGAAGGCATGCTGGCAGGTTGCAGACAGATCTTTGTACGCTTGATGGAATGCAATCTTGATTGTCGTTATTGTGACACTGACTTTAAAAAATCGGATACGGGCCGGTTGGAGTCAAAGCCCGGTTCTGCTGCTTTTGTTAATATCCCCCAGCCGATGTCATTGCACAATATGATCTCACTATTTAACGAGTGGCTCGGGCAACTGCCGGGGGCGCACCATTCAGTCAGTTTTACGGGGGGAGAGCCGCTTTTACATGCCGATGCTCTCGCAGAGTGGTTTCCTGAAATCAAAAAATTGCTCCCGATCCATCTTGAAACAAATGGTACACTGCCGGTTGCTCTGCAGCGCGTAAAGCAGCACGTGAGTTATATAAGTATGGACATGAAGCTGCCATCAACTGCCGGTTGTAGTGAAGATTTATGGGCTGCTCATGCTCTTTTTCTGCGGGAGGCACATGGTCATAATGTTTCGGTAAAAACTGTTGTCGGGGCGCTGACATCTGAAAGCGAAATTATGCAGGTATGCGATGTGATATCTTCGGTTGATGTGAGTATTCCTCTCTTTCTGCAGCCTGTTACGCAGCCGGGCGGTGCAATCGGCATCACGGCGGCACAGATTCTCCATCTTCAGGAACTGGCATCATCCCGTTTACCGGATGTACGGGTAATTCCACAAATGCATTTATTATTGGGTGCACTTTGATTATTGATACTATTTCACTGGATTCTGAGCTTTTCATAACGTTGCTTGATCAAACCCGGCACTATTTTGGCGGTTACTATCATGTTAAGGTGCTGGCGTATTGCGATATTCCACTGAAGCAAAGTTATTTTGAAAATGATGCTGATTTCGATCACGCTGTCGTTAAAATGGGATTGTCAGTCAGATTTGAGCGCGTTCTTGAAAAAATGGCAGTTCCTGAGTCCGGTATAGAATTAGTTCGTAGTCAGTTGATGCGGGCTTTTAGTGAAACCACCAGATCCTATCTGGCTGTTCCCAACTTTGTTCCCAGTTTTGTTCGGAGTGAATATCAAAAGTGTCTTAAAAAAAACCCTCACACTCGAAGTTCACGAGCGTAATGTGACATTACCTGTTGCCACTATTGATAAACTTGCCTTTGGTGGCAATGGCGTCTGCCGGATAGATGGTAAAGTCTGTTTTGTGCCATTCAGTTGTCCGGGCGATAGTGTCTCACTCCGGATAACGGCTCAAAAAAAATCATATAGTACCGCTACCATTGACGAAATTATGATTCCTTCTCCCGCACGGACTAATCCGCTTTGTTCAATATTTGGATCATGCGGTGGGTGCAACTGGCAGCATATCGATTATGATGCCCAGAGAGAACACAAGCGGAATATTTTGTCCGAAACCCTCTGGAGGGGCGCGCGAGTCGATCTGGCTCTGATTGGCGATTTAGTGGCGGCACCGATGCCGTACGGCTATCGAAACCGTCTTCAGTTCAAAGTTTCTGTTCGTAACGGCGTACTTGGAATAGGTTTTTATCGGCAGGGTTCACATCAGGTGGAGGACGCCGCAGAGGGGTGTCCCGTTGCCGCCCCTGTTATCAATCAGGTGCTGACCCGTTTTAGAGTGGTACTTCAGTCATACCCTGATGTCCAGTCGATTTCTCAACTAAGTATCGATTCCGGTGACACGGGAGTAATCGTGATCATTCATCATGGTGGAAAAGTTACTAAGAAAAACAGGACCTACCTTGTCGATCAGGCGAGTAACTGTGGGCCTTGCACTGGCCTTTTTCTGAAGTCAGATACGAATGTGCCTCTTGAAAAAATATGGGGTAGTTCTGATATATCCTATGTGATGAACGAAGCGGGATCAGGCGATAAACAGCTCGTACTTACCTACCCACCTGGAGGTTTTGCTCAGGTACATCAACTGCAAAATAGAGCTATGCTTGCTGTTATCAGGCGACTGGGTGCTTTCGCTCAATCAGAACATTTGCTCGATCTGTATTGTGGCAACGGCAACTTTTCTCTCCCTTTGGCTGCAGAAGTTGCCTCAGTAACCGGTATCGAGGGAAATGCGGATTCAATTTGTGCGGCGAAATATAATATGACGTTCAACAAGGTTGCAAATACTCAGTTTTTTTGTGATGATGTCGCCTCCGCTGTGTGCCGTCTTGCTGATCAGGATTGTACCTTCGACACGATTTTGCTTGATCCGCCTCGTGCCGGTGCCGGAGATGCCATTGCAGGGATTGTTCGTTTACAGCCACTTAAAATCATCTATGTTTCCTGTGATCCCGGCACATTAGCCCGCGATTGCGGTATTTTGTCCGGTTCAGGTTACCGCGTAGTGACTTCCGTGCCGATTGACATGTTTCCTCAGACTTTTCATATTGAAAGCGTCACGTTACTCTGCCGATCTTAGAAAGGTATTATTTTGAACTTTATTAGTCGCTGGTTTTCAAAGTCCCCGTCAGATTTGCTGGCGAAGGGCGACAAGTATATGGAGTCGGAAAGTTTTTTTGAAGCCAGAACGTGTTATGAGGATGGAATCCGCCTCTGTTCCGGTGATGCCGATGGGGATCTCAAACCAGTTTTTTCGGAGCGAGTAGAAACCGCTAATTGTAAGCTTGCCGAGCGCAATCTATTTGAGGCAGAGTGTGCGTATTCACGTGGTGATACCGCCAAGGCTATTGATCACCTTGAACTGGTAAAAACCCTGACTAATAATCAAATTTTACAGGCAAAGGCTGAAGCACTGCTCCTTAATTATTCGCCACTCGGCGATGAAGGCGGAGAGCACGTCTCTGCTCCTTCATCATCCTGTGGATCATGCTCAGGTTCTTCTGGCAGTGAATGCAGCGATACCATGCTTTCGGATGATTCCATGCCACTGCTTGAATATTATGAACTGCTTATTCATCAGTTGCCGACAGATCAGTACCAGCGCTATGCGCAACTGGGAGAAGATTTTGCCTACGCGTACGTAGCCGCGAGTCGAGACCATCATCAAGAAGCGTTATCCGGGTTTCAAAATTGTTTTGACACGGTACCGCATGACATTTATTGGTATGAAAAAGGAAAGCTTCTTCACCGACTAGGCAATGACCGTGAGGCTGAGCAGGATCTTCGAAAAGCAATTCATCTGAACGGTGCTAATTCACTTGCCTGGCTTTCGCTCGCTCTTATTCTGCGGGAGGGTCTGCGTTTTCAGGACACCCTTACGGTAGTTGAAGCAATGGTTTCTAACCAGATAATGCCGGAGCAGGCATTGTTGATACGAGCCGATATCTGTGAAGTGACTGGTGACCACGAGAGTGCTATTAACCAGTATGTTGAATTGCTTCAGACTCCCTATGCACGGGTTGCCGCTGAAAAACTGTATGTTGTGCTTCAGGAAAACGGGCGTCAGAACGATGCAGATGTAATATTTAAAAAATATATGAAAAAATCCTGTCATTAATGTTGTAATCCATAAATTTGTATATCAGGTTTGCAGATGTTCATCGTTTTATTTCCAGCCGTTACGGCTGCCACTACGGAGGGGTTCTATGAATAAATCTGAACTTATTGAACAGTTGGCTGTGAAAAAAGATTTACCTGCCAAGCGTGCAGAAGAGGTTGTTAATTTGATCTT
>CAIRND010000613.1 GCA_903879825.1 uncultured Geobacteraceae bacterium | reverse complement strand
CAGCTTTTATTTTGTCGGGATTTATATCGACGGGCAATTCCATGGTTCGGGAAAATTTACCGGAACCGAGTTCGGAGCGATGTACAATGTGCCCCATCTGTTCCTCAAGTGGTTTCCGTTCTCCACTAATGGTGACACTGTTCCTCACTACTGATAGGTCAATATTTTTTGGATCTACACCAGGAACAAGTGCGTCGACGTACAGACTCCCATCGTCTTCACTGAAATTGACGAGAGGAAAACGCCGCGTGGTCAGTGGTGCAAGAAATGTTGACCCAAAGGGACGATTAAATCCTGCGCCATGAAAGGCCTCATCGACCTCCTTCCTCAAATTATCCAATTCTCGTAACATATCCCAACTTGGCATGTTGATATCCTCCTTGAGGTGAATTTTTAATAGAAACTCTATTCCAAACTTTATGCCAAACTTAAATGTTAAAAAAGTGCGCAAGTCAGGCATGTTACAGCTGCAGCTGGTATCAGTGGATGTTAAATAAATATGGGTACAGAGGGAAAAAATGGAGTACACGCTTGAATTATTTGACTTTTAATGAAGGAGATATTTTACCGTCCTGGCAAAATAGTTAACATGGCCGTAATCTGACATAAATCCATAACACGCTAATAAAATGTATTTTTTTTTAGAACGACTATTGGCATGTCATATGCTTTGTGCGCAGGGTAGTTGTAAAAACCACAAAAGAAGGAGGCTAATCATGAAAAAAATGACTGTGTGCGTAATAACGGCGCTGCAGTGCTTAATATGGGTAACCTTTGCTCTCCCCGTCACGACTTGGGCAAATGGGGCAGCACCTGACTTTGTGACGTTGTCAAAGAGACTTAAACCAACGGTGGTCAACATCAGCACGGCCAAGACAGTGAAACCGCGTCGACAATTTCAACGGCCTTTTGGCACTCCCTTCAGCAGCGATCCGTTCGAGGACTTTTTTGATAATTTTCTTGGCGACAAGCACTCGCGTGCCTACAAGCAGCGGAGTCTTGGTTCTGGTTTCATCATTGAGGGCGGCTACATCCTTACCAATAATCATGTAGTAGCCGGTGCCGATGAAATAAAGGTAAAGCTGGCTGACAATCGCGAATTCAAGGCGAAGATAAAGGGAGTTGATGCACGTCTGGATCTGGCGCTACTAAAGATTAACGCCAATGAGGACCTTCCGACTGCTAAATTGGGCAACAGTGATACCATTCAGGTTGGTGAATGGGTTATGGCCATTGGCAATCCGTTTGGTTTAGCCGAAACAGTAACCGCCGGTATTGTCAGTGCCAAGGGGAGAGTGATCGGCAGCGGACCCTACGATGATTATATTCAGACTGACGCCTCCATCAACCCGGGCAATTCAGGTGGACCACTGTTTAATATTCAGGGAGAAGTTATCGGCATTAATACGGCTATTGTCGCTGGTGGTCAGGGAATCGGTTTTGCAATTCCAGTCAACATGGCCAAATCCATCATCCCGCAACTCTTGGAAAAAGGAAAAGTCACCCGCGGCAGACTGGGGGTTATGATCCAGTCAGTTACCGTTGATCTGGCAAAATCCTTTGGATTGAATAACGAAAATGGAGCTCTTGTCAGCGGAATCATACCGGAGAGCCCTGCCGAGAAAGGAGGGTTGAAGGCTGGCGATATAATTGTGGAGTTTGATGGCAAGAAGATCCAGGAAATGAATGATCTCTCCCGTTTTGTGGCGGCGACCTCCGTTGGAAAAAAAGTTACCATAAAAATAATGCGTATCGGCAAGGAAGAGAGTGTACATGTAGTTATCGACCGTTTGAACGAAAGTGGTGGGAATGATGAGCCGGGAGAATCAGTCCATGACAATTGGGGCTTGACCGTCATGGAGTTGAACAAGGAAATGGCTGACCGTTTTCGCATCAAAGAAGCAACCGGGGTCATCGTAACCGAACTAAAACCTGACGGAGTGGCACAAGAGGCGGGTATCGCCGAGGGTGATATAATCAAGGAAATTGACGGAAGAAAAATAATAACGCTAAAGGATTATGAGGAAGCAATAACAACTCATACCAAAGGAAAAGTCATCCGGCTTCTTCTCAAGCGGGGCGATAGTTCACTTTATGTGGCAGCCACCCTGGATTAAATGCTCATCTGTTCTTTTATGCTCGCTGATTATTGTGAGTTATTTTTTGTTTACTGTTATGGCAGCCGCAGTTGATCCTCCACTAACGTGCGATCCTGGTATTGTGCAGACGCCTGAATCACTGGGTGTCTGCACTGATCCGTGGAATGCTGTCACCCCGGAAGCCGTACCGGAGGGATCACTTCCGCTGCTGCTCCAAAAGCACTTCAGTCAGCTAACGGGGAATGACAGCAAACCGGGTACTGGTAACACAACGGCCCTGCCCAAGAGTCCGAATAACAAAATCATCGTCTATTTCTTCTGGGGAAACGGCTGTCCCCATTGCAAGGAAGCAAAGCTTTTCCTTGTTAATCAGAAGCAGATGCAGCCACTCCTTGAGATAAAGGAGTATGAGGTCTGGTACAATAGAGAAAATGCCGGACTGATGTATGCGATGCTCCGAACATACGGGATAAAATCATCCGGAGTTCCGGTTACTTTTGTTGGAGATCAGCTATTTTCAGGTTTTTCGGATCAGATCAAAACCCGCATAGGAGTGGCGATTACAAAATGTAGGAGAGCACCATGTGGTGATCCGGCTCGTCTGTCGGCAACAGATAGACGTATTGAACAGACCATCCCAGCCCTGCCATTTCCGCAGTCATCAACAGCCATGATCGAAGAGAGTAAAGCCGACATCACTGTTTCAATTCCGCTCGTTGGCCCACTTGACACCCAACACTCCTCACTGCCAGTACTGACTCTGGTCATCGCCGGAATGGACAGCTTCAACCCCTGCGCTTTTTTTGTACTTCTCACCCTACTTGGCTTGCTTGTCCACGCGCAATCGCGCCATAAAATGATGCTGATCGGTGGAATATTCATCTTTTTTTCCGGCTTCATCTACTTCCTGTTCATGGCCGCCTGGCTGAACCTGTTTCTGGTTATGGGTCATATTGCAGCCATTACCACCATCGCCGGCGGTGTGTCGGTGATCATTGCAGCTATCAATATCAAAGACTTTTTTCTGTTCAAACAGGGAGTTTCATTGACAATTCCGGACAGCGCAAAACCGAAGTTGTATGACCGGATGCGAAAGTTGCTCCGTACGACTTCGCTGGCATCTATTATAATTGCCGCCACCGTACTGGCGGTGCTGGCAAATTTTTATGAGTTGCTCTGCACAGCAGGATTCCCGATGGTGTTCACACGGATTCTTACCCTGAATAATCTTTCAACGACAAGCTATTACCTGTATCTCCTCCTCTACAACATTATCTATGTCATACCGCTGTTAATAATAGTTCTCGGCTTCACCGTCACTCTCGGAAAACGGCAATTGTCCGAATGGCAGGGAAGAGTCCTGAAACTTGTATCTGGTTTCATGATGTTCGGACTCGGGGCAATTCTTCTCGTTAACCCCGCACTTCTGAACAGCATGACAGTTTCGTTTATGGTCTTGGTAACATCGTTGTTCATCTCGTTGATTGTAGCCACGGTGACAAAAAGAAGGTGTGGCATAATTCCCTGACCACCGGAATATAAGCGTAGGCATCAAAGAAGTGAGTAATCGCGGAAGAACTGAAGCAGGGCGAGTGTAAGCGCGGATAACTGAAATGCTTTATTTTGGCCCAATCCGAGTCTTTGTGTGTGGGATAAGACTGTTCCTGCAAAACTAAAAAAGGACCTAAGCGAATCGCCTAAGTCCTGTAATTTTGTTGGTGGAGGTGAACGGGATCGAACCGATGACCTCTTGGCTGCCAGCCAAGCGCTCTCCCAGCTGAGCTACACCCCCCACGGAAGTGAGTGGACTTTTTAACAAACTAAACCGGACATGTCAATACTATTTTGACACATTTTTTTTCGCATCAGATTATCCAGCCTCGTCTTGACGCCTTCCCTGCTTCCAGTGTAATGTTCAAACAAAATTTCATCTTAAACTTATAATCGGGAGACTCTCAATGCCGCACACCGATCTAACCTGGAATACCGCCCTACTCTACCCTGCCCCCGATTCACCGGAACTGGAAGCAGATCTTAGCTCGTTTGAACAACTGGCCGCAGATTTTCGGGATACATATTTTGAAAAACTGTCCGATCTGGACAATCCGACTCTTCTCTCCGCGATTAAAGAGTACGAGGCGCTTCAGAACCGAATGGCAAAGCCGTTTTGCTATGCACATTTACTGTTCGCTGATGACTCGGGAAACGAGACATTCCGGGCTCTTTCCCAGCGTTGTTCCGAATTGGGGAGTCGGCTCTCCCAACAGTTACTGTTCTTTGATCTGGAACTGATGGAGCTATCGCCGGAACGATTTGAATCGTTCCGCACACTTCCTGAAGCGGCTGACTATCTGCATTTCATGGAAGGAATCCGCAAATTCCGCCCTCATACTCTTAAAGAAAATGAAGAGCGGCTCCTGACCCGCAAGGATCTGACCGGAGTACGTGCCTTTACCAAGCTATTTGATGAACTTTCCGCTTCATTCAGTTACCAGATGGAGTTGGATGGCGAGCAGCGGACTTTTACCGGTGAAGAATTACTCTCACTCCTGCATCACACGTCAGCTGATGTCCGCTTCCGGGCTATGACTGTTTTCCTGGAACGTCATGGTGAACATGGAATTGTGTACAATTCAGTCTTCAATAATATGGCTCTTGATCATGGTCAGGAGATGGAATTGCGACAGTATCAGACACCGATCCAACCTACCAATATCGGCAATGAGATTCCTGATGAAGCCGTTGAACATCTTATGTGTGTTACCGAAGCCAACTATGGACTAGCCCAAGAATATTTCCGGATTAAAGCAGGAATGCTTAAAATTGATATTCTGAGAAATTGCGATATCTACGCCCCTGTTGCCGAAACTGAACGGACATATACCTTTAAGGAAGCCAGAGATGTGGTGGTCGATTCATACGGGGAATACGACCCGGAGTTTGGCCATATTGTCGATGCTTTTTTTACCGAGCGACGTGTGGATGTGCTGCCACGCACCGGAAAATCCGGGGGCGCCTTCGCCATGGGAATTTCACCAGACCTGCCGCCGTTTCTGCTCCTTAACTTTACCGGCACCCTGCGTGACCTGGCCACCATCGCCCATGAAGCGGGACATGGTCTGCACTTTGTGATTTCACAAAAACAGAGTCTGCTCAATTATCATGCTCCGCTCCCTCTGGCCGAGACAGCTTCGGTTTTTGGTGAAATGCTGCTGACCCGGAAACTGCTTGATAATGAACGTGATCCGATCGTACGCCGATCGTTGCTCTGCGCCAAAATCGAGGATATTATCGCTACGACGTTCCGCCAAACGGTATTGACACGTTTTGAACTTCGCCTCCACAATGAACGCTCGGGTGGACTGCTCTCGAATGACCGGATAGCGGAGATTTGGCTGGAGGAAAACGGTAAGTTATATGGTGATTCAGTCGAGATGATTCCCGCGTATCGCTGGGGGTGGAGTTATATCAGCCACTTCATCCACAGCCGATTTTATTGTTATTCCTATACGTTTGCCGAACTGCTGGTGCTGGCACTCTTTCAAAAATATCGCGAAGAGGGTGATTCATTCAAGCCGGGTTATCACGCATTGCTGGAATCAGGAGGTGCGCTTTCTCCTGCTGATACCGCCCGCCTTGCCGGTATTGACATCACGGACAGCGGCTTCTGGCAAAAGGGATATGACGTGCTGGCGGGACTGATTGAAGAGCTGAAGCTGGTTGCCTGATTATCAAAACGGCAGTCCATTGCCACAAAAAGGCGCAAAAGTCACAAAAAATAGGCTGTTATAGTGAATTACTCATGCACCCTTTCGGTTATTGGTTAATATCGTATAACCCCAAGTATTTACTTTGTGCTTTTTGTGCTTTTTTGTGGCTAACTGCTTTTCCAGGTTTATTTTTTAAAACGGTACTGCGGAGACGAAGGTAATGGCTATTCACGAAAAAGAGCTTTTAGAAGCGCTCACCAGTTCACGTATTCTGACCTCAATGATTACCCCGGCGGTTCTGATCTCGGCGTGTGGAACGCTGATATTTTCAACGTCTGCCCGCCTGGGGAGAATATTTGATCGGGTGAATGTCATGAAGGGGGAAGTTGAGGCTATTATTACGGGGAAGATTTCACACCCGGAAGAGCGTCTGAAACACCTGCGGGACCAGATTGTACTTCAGAGACGGCGGGCAATACTGATTCAGAAAGCGATGGTATCCCTTTATTCCGCTACGCTGCTCTTTGTAGCATCAAGTCTTGCCATAGCCGTTAATGTGGCCTACGGCAGCGACACTCAGGCCTGGATTCCGACCTTAATTGCCCTGTGCGGCGGACTTTTTCTCTTTGTAGCATCTGCAGCGTTATTGTACGAAAGCCGCTTCAATCTCCGTTTTGTCCATCGCTCGATTGATTTCATCGAGTTTCTTGAAAAAAAAGCGGAGGAGCAGATAAAATAGCTCCTCCGGATTCATCTACCCATTCAAACCGGCCTCTTTGGCAAGCGCCCGCCACGCAGGTATGCTTCGTTCAATCATTCCGATATCAAAACAATAGGCAATTCTGAAAAAGCCGGGGGCGCCGAAGCCTGCCCCTGGCACCAGCAGGATATGATGCCTCTGTGCCATCTTGACAAACTCCACATCATCAGCCAACGGAGATTTCGGAAAGAGATAGAAGGCACCGTCCGGCTTGACCAGTTCGAATCCCATTCCGCGTAACTCACGTACCAGTAGATCACGTTTCGCCTGATACTCAGTGATATCAACCGATTCATCCTGCAGATTGGCCACCAATCGTTGCATCAGCGCCGGCGCATTGACAAAGCCGAGTACCCTGTTGCTAAAAATGGCACCTTCCATAAACTGGCCAGCGGTTGCCATGCGGGGATTGGCAGCCAGATAACCGATCCGTTCACCCGGCAGAGCCAGATCTTTACTGTGTGACGTGACGATAATGGAGCTTTCCACCAGTGGGAAGATATTCGGAACATGTTGACCGTCAAAAGAGAGGCGGGCATACGGTTCATCTGAAATTACGTAGATCAGGTGACCGGTACGATCGTGTATCGTTTTTAAAATATCCCCAAGCCTTTTCAAGCTCTCCGCCGGATAAATAACTCCCGT
>CAIRND010000612.1 GCA_903879825.1 uncultured Geobacteraceae bacterium | reverse complement strand
GCACTAAATTTCTTTTCCAGTGGCATAGTGTCATTACCAATCCACAATTTTAACTCGGCATTAAGATCGAAGCTGCTACCGGTCTGTACGCTGAATTTAGTAATATTGCTGTATGGAACTGAAAGATATTCTATCTGCCGACCGGAAATGCCCTGTATATCGACAAGAATAAATCTCTTGTTGGTAAACAGTAACGTGTCGCGCGCAACAACAAATCCAATCTCAATTATTTCACCATCAACAAGCAATTGACCGTAATCGGTGTGAAGTTTCTTGGTTTCCATTGAACCGGTATTTTTGACTGCTCCTGAAAAAAGACCCATAATTAAACTCCTGTGTATTTGAATGTTTATAAATCGATGCCTGCTATGGCGGTTCCGCAGTTGGGGCAGGCGCCAGAGCTGATTATGTTTGTTTCGATAGCATAACCGAAACGCTTGATCAACACGGTTGAACAAGAAGGACAATTAGTGTTTTCTCCCCCTTCGCCGGGGACGTTGCCTTCATACACATACCGTAATCCTGCGGCACGGCCAATGTCGCGCGCCCTTCGCAGCGTAGCCACCGGTGTGCGGGGGCGGTTGGTTAATTTGTACGTGGGATAGAATTGGCTCACGTGCCAGGGGGTGTCGATGCCCAGATTTGCTGCGATAAACTGTGCGATGCCCTGCAGTTGGCTGTCGGAGTCATTAAGCCCCGGAATGATCAGGGTCGTTATTTCCAGCCAGATCCCCTTCGCACGATAGTCGATAATAGAGTCGAGTGTTTCTGAAAGGCGGGCATGGACAATGTCGCGGTAGAATTCTTCAGAAAAGCCTTTAAGATCGATATTGGCAGCATCCAGAAATGGGGCAATAGTTGCCAATGCAGCCGTGCTTATGTAACCGTTGGTAACAAAGATGTTCCTTAACCCCGCCTCGTGCGCGATACGGGCGGTATCATAGGCAAATTCATAAAATATCGTTGGCTCCGTATAGGTATAGGAAATGGAGCTGCAGCCAATATGTATTGCGTGCTGTACAATTTCCTGAGGTGACCGCAGAACGCCACGGATCGGCGCGTTTGGTTCGACCTGGGAGATGGTGTAGTTCTGGCAATGCTTGCAATGAAAATTGCATCCGGCCGTTGCAATGGAGAATGATGTGCTGCCCGGCATGACGTGGAAGAGCGGCTTTTTCTCGATAGGGTCAACATGCTCGGCGCATAGTTGGCCGTAAACCAAGCTGTAAAGAGTCCCCCCCCGATTTTCACGGACGCCGCAGATGCCACGAGCACCATCACTGATCAGGCACTGAAAACGGCACAGGCCGCAGCGTACCTGAGAAATGCCCTCCCGTTGGTAAAACATGGCTTCTTTCATGTTCATCTCCTGATGGTTACACTCGACAATGACGATGAGACAGACTCCCTTGAACAGTTCCCACCAACCATGATAGTATCTCTTTACTTTTTATCAGTAAAGGTTCTGTTTTAACCACAATGCCACATGAACCAATTTTGCTGGAGTATGCCTTGCGTTAGTGCGAGAAGACGGAGAACCAATGGCTTTAATTGCCTGTCCAGAGTGCGGACACCAGATATCATCGTTTGCACGCTTTTGTCCCAAATGCAAACAGTCAAAAAATAATGCAGCACAAAACACGTCTCTGCCCACGTATTCTTTTCCCTCGGCAGGTGATGTTCTTGGCAGGGTGATGCCTCCAGATATTAGTGATACTTCTAACGATGAATTTCTTCAACTCGAATTTAAGCCGTTTCTTGATGAGATGATCCTTCTGGAAGGCAGGACCTATTTGATAAAAAGTCTGCTGAGCGTATCCGATTGTTACGCCTATCTTACCTCAAAAAGATATACATTGTGTGATGCCTCCGGGGTGCACATCGTGTTTCAAATTGGTCTTAACGGTATTGCTTCTGTTGCAGAAGGGCGTCACCTGATCTCCAAAAAGATTGTTATTACTACTGTTTCAGGTGAAATATATCAAGTCAAGAGTCAGTCGCACGACACATGGCTTAGCGTTTTGCTTGACCCACGGGGGGCTGTGGCCGCATCGAGAAAGCCAAAAGCTGAGCCGCTGTCCGATAGTTCCGGTGCTCTCGAGTGGTATTACAAAGTGAATGGAATTAGCATTGGCCCGGTTCAGGAAAAGTATATTATCCAATTTATTCAGAACAATCATACCATCTACAGGGATACCAGCGTATGGAACGCCTGCCTGACCGATTGGAAGCGGGCCGAAGAAACAATCCTTGGCTTTTATTTTAG